>NZ_JABZED010000002.1:220216-220446 GCF_013416675.1 Salinispora sp. H7-4 | reverse complement strand
CTGCCGGGTGCGGTCCAGGCGAGGTAGCCGTCGGGGCGGATGAGGGCGGTGTGGAGGGTGGGGTGTGGTTGGTGGGTCCAGGTGCCGGTGATGATGTCGATGCGGTCGGTCCAGGCGTGGGCGGTGGGGTGTTCGGTGGTGGTGGTGATGAGGAGGGGGCGGGCGGGGTGGAGTAGGTCGGCGATGCGGGTGGTGGTGCCGTTGGGGAGGGTGAGTTGGTGGTGTGGGGG
>NZ_JABZED010000002.1:218862-220097 GCF_013416675.1 Salinispora sp. H7-4 | reverse complement strand
GCATGCGTCTGCCGAGGAGGGGGTGCTCGCCCGGGCCGAGGTCGTAGTGGATGCCGAGCCCGCTGAGCATTCCGGCGAGGTGCTCGGCCGCGTCGGTGTGGGTGATCAGGTCGGCGAGGACGCCGCGGAGCGGGTCCAGCTCTGCGCCGGTGAGTCGCAGCTCGATGGCGGCCCGGGCGTTGCGGGCCAACTGCCGTCCGATCGGGTGGCGTTCGGTGTGGTAGGTGTCGAGCAGCTCCGGTGGCGCCCAACCGTGCACCGCCGCCGCCAGCTTCCAGCCCAGGTTCACCGCATCCTGGACGCCGACGCTCAATCCCTGCGCCATCGCCGGCGGTTGTACGTGGGTGGCGTCACCGGCCAGGAAGATCCGGCCGCGCCGGTACTCGGAGCTGACCCGGGACGCGTCGGTGAAGCAGCTGATCCAGCGGCAGCATCCGTGATGGATGGACTCGCCGGTGAGTCGCTGCCAGGAGTCGGCCAGCTCCTGATAGCTCAACGAGCTCCGGTCTCTCGGTGGCATGCCCCGTTCGTGTACGACGACCCGGGTGACACCGTCCTCCAGATCCATCGCCATGACCATGCTCCCGTCGGGCAGATTCTCGCCGATCCGCCGACGCCGGGTGTCGATGCCGGTGACATCGGCGGTGTAGAACCCACGGGTGGGCTCGGAGCCGGTGAAGTCGATCCCGGCCCGCGCGCGGACGGTGCTGCGCCCGCCGTCACAGCCGACCAGAAACCGGGCGGCCTCCCGGCCGGAGCCGGCGGGGCCGTCGACGGTGACGACGACGCGGTCGGGGCCCTCCTCGAAGTCGGTGACCTCGTGGCCGCGGAATACCGGCACCCCCAGTTCGGTCACCCAGCCTTCCAACATCCGTTCGGTCCGGTACTGGGAGATGCCCCGGGCGCCGGCATGGTCCTCCGGTAGCTGGCCGAGGTCGATCGGCACCCCGCCGAAGTGACTCTCCGCGGGCTCGGTCGGGCCCAGCCGGTCCAGCAGTCCGCGCTGCGCGAAGCACTCGGCGGTACGGCGGGTGAAGCTGGCGCCCCGGGACTCGGTCGGTCGCGCCGCCAGTCGTTCGTAGATCGCCACATCGACGCCACCGAGCCGCAGTTCCCCGGCGAGCATGAGGCCCACCGGTCCGGCGCCGACCACGATCACGTCCCGGGTCATCGGGCGGTTCCGTTCTGGGGGGCGCCGAACCAGCGGGTGAGGGCGTGGGTGAGGTCGTGGGTGC
>NZ_JABZED010000002.1:218513-218743 GCF_013416675.1 Salinispora sp. H7-4 | reverse complement strand
CTGCCGGGTGCGGTCCAGGCGAGGTAGCCGTCGGGGCGGATGAGGGCGGTGTGGAGGGTGGGGTGTGGTTGGTGGGTCCAGGTGCCGGTGATGATGTCGATGCGGTCGGTCCAGGCGTGGGCGGTGGGGTGTTCGGTGGTGGTGGTGATGAGGAGGGGGCGGGCGGGGTGGAGTAGGTCGGCGATGCGGGTGGTGGTGCCGTTGGGGAGGGTGAGTTGGTGGTGTGGGGG
>NZ_JABZED010000002.1:14102-218394 GCF_013416675.1 Salinispora sp. H7-4 | reverse complement strand
GCATGCGTCTGCCGAGGAGGGGGTGCTCGCCCGGGCCGAGGTCGTAGTGGATGCCGAGCCCACTACCCCGCCCGGCGAGGTGCTCGGCCGCGTCGGGGTAGGTGACCAACTCCGCCAGCACGCTGCGGATCGGTTCCACCGCCTCGTCCCCGAGGTACAGCGACGAGGCGGCCTGTGCGTCGGCGATCAGCTGCCGTCCGATCGGGTGGCGTTCGGTGTGGTAGGTGTCGAGCAGGTCCGGTGGCGCCCAACCGTGCACCGCCGCCGCCAGCTTCCAGCCCAGGTTCACCGCGTCCTGCAGGCCGGCGCTGAGACCCCACGCCGCCAGCGGCGGCATCTCGTGTGCGGCGTCGCCGGCCAGGAAGATCCGGCCGCGCCGGTACTCCTCGGCCACCGCGGCCGCGTTGCCGCAGGCCCACAGCCACGGTGCCGATCCGTGGTGCAGGGACTCGCCGGTGAGACGTTGCCACGCGTCGGCGACCTCGGCAAACGTCAGTGCGTCCGGATCCGGGTTCGGCGGTAGTCCCCGGTCGTGGATCACGATGCGGTAGCGATCCTCTCCCACCGGCGTGCACACCACCATGCTGCCGCCGGGCCGCCGTTCGCCGATCGGACGAGGGCGCAACTCGACTCCGGTGACCTCGGCGGTGTACATGCCCCGGGTGGCGGCGGGGCCGGATGCCTTGATCCCGGCCAGCGCCCGGACGGTGCTCCGGGCGCCATCACAGCCGACCAGGTAGTGGGCCCGCACCTCGGTGCCTCCGCCGGGCTCGTCGAAGGCGGCGACGACGCCGTTGCCCGCTTCCCGCACGCCGGTGAGCTCGTGCCGCCGGAGCACCGGAACGCCCTGTTCGGCCAGCCAGTCCGTGAGCATCTGCTCGGTGCGGGCCTGCGGCAGGCCCAGGATGCCACTGTGGTCGTCGTCGAGCCGGCTGAGGTCGATGCGTACGCCGCCGAAGTGTCCCATCGGGCCCCAGCGGAGGCCCGCCAACCGTACGAGCAGGCCGCGCTGGTCCAGCGATTCGGCGGCACGCCGGTTGAAGCCGAGAGCACGGGACTCGCCGGTGGCTGCGGCGAGGCGGTCGTAGACCCGTACCCGCGCGCCGCCGAGGTGCAGTTCAACGGCGAGCATCAGGCCGACCGGTCCCGCACCCACCACGATCACATCGGTTTCCATTTCCCGGACCTTTCCGCCTCGCGGCCGGATAATTGCGAGGCCAAAATATCCGCCGACGCTCCTCGTTTCAATATTGATGGAGGCTCGGGGTGATTGTTCGACTGCGGATTTCGGTTCGGTTGAACCCCGCGCTGTGGCGTGGCAATTTCAGAGATGCCGGGTTTCGCTTGGCCGTTCAGTATGGACGCGACAGGGCTACGGAAAGGAATTGCGGACGTGCCGGTCGAGAAGATCGCGCTGATCACGGGCGCGAACAAGGGAATCGGGTACGAGATCGCGCGCCAGTTGGGGGAGCGAGGGCACATCGTGCTCGTCGGGTCCCGGGACGGGACCCGGGGCAAGCAGGCGGTGGACTCCCTGGTGGCCCAGGGCATCAGGGCGGTTCCGGTGCGCCTGGACGTGACGGATCCGGCCTCGATTTCGGCGGCTGCGGCGGAGGTCGAGCAGCGTTATGGCCGCCTGGACATCCTGGTCAACAACGCCGGCATCGCTGGTGCTGCCACCGGTGCGCCCAGCACGGTGCGTGCCGATGACCTCCGCCGGGTGTACGAGACCAACCTCTTCGGGGTGGTGTCGGTGACCAACGCCGTGCTTCCGTTGCTGCGTCGGGCGGTGGCCGGGCGGGTGGTCAACGTCTCCAGCCACCTGGGCTCCCTGACGCTGAATTCGCAGTCGGACTCGCCGCTGGCCAGGGTGAACCTGTTGGCGTACCAGTCCTCCAAGACCGCCCTGAACGCGATCACCGTCGGGTACGCCAAGGAACTGCGTGACACACCGATCAAGGTGAACGCGGCGAGCCCTGGAATGGTGGCCACGGACCTCAACGGCCACCGGGGAAACCGGACTCCCGCGGAAGGCGCGGCGATCGCGGTCCGGCTGGCGTTGCTGGACGAGGCGGGGCCCTCCGGCTATTGCCTCTCCGCGGACGGCGTCGTGCCCTGGTGACCACACCTCCTCACGGGCACCGCCCCCGGTGACCGAATTTCCTCGCGGACACTGCGGGTGTGCGCGCTGCACGAAGGAGTAAACGTGCCGACAGATGCGGCGATTCTGGTGCTGGGCGGTACCGGCCGGCAGGGTGGGGCGACGGCCCGCGAACTACTGCGCCGAGGGTGGACGGTGCACGTCCTGGTCCGGGATCCGGGCAAGCCCGCGGCCCGGGCCCTGGCCGCCGCGGGCGCCGTGCTGGTCCCTGGAGATCTCGACGACGAGGCGTCGTTGGCAGCGGCGATGACCGGTCGGTACGGGGTGTTCAGCGTTCAGACGTTCCGGACCCCGGGCGGTGTGGTCACCGAGGAACGGCAGGGTAAGGCGGTCGCCGACGCCGCGGCCCGCACCGGCGTGGAGCACCTGGTCTACAGCTCCGTCGGGGGCGCGGAGCGGGCCAACGGCGTCGACCACTTCGCGAGCAAGTGGCAGGTCGAGCAGCACATCCAGCAGTTGGGCATCCCGGCTACGGTACTGCGGCCCACCATGTTTCACGAGGTCTTTCACGACACCGGTCCGCGGTTGGCCGACGGGGGGCTGGTCCTCGGTCTGTGGCTGCATCCCGAGGTGCCGTTGCAGCTGATCGCGACCAGCGACATCGGTGTCTTCGCGGCGGACGCCTTCGACGACCCGGACAGCTGGCTGGGGCGGCAGGTGGAGCTCGCCGGGGACGAACTCACCGGACCCGAGATGGCGGCGGCCTTTGGGCGGGTCGCTGGCCTGCCGGCGCGCTACGAGCAGTTGCCGATCGGTCAGCTTCGCGCCGCCCGTCCGGATCTGGCGGCCATGTTCGACTTCTTCAATGACGGGGGGTACCGCGCTGACCTGCCGGCGTTGCGCCGGCTTCGGCCGGACCTGGTCAGCTTGGAGGCGTTCCTCCGGTCGACCTGGACGGCGCCGCGGCCGTGACCGACGGCGGGGGCGGCGCTCCGGCCGGGCCGCCGGCACCCGTCGCGGTGCCGGCGCCCGCCGTGGTTGCGGTCAACCGACGACCGGCCCCTGGGTACGACTGCGCTTGAGTTCGAAGAACCCCTCGGTCGTGGCCAGCGCCAGCAGGCCGTCCCAGAGCCGGAGTGCGGCGGCGCCCCGTGGTGCCGGCGACACCACCGGACCGAAGAAGGCCGCGTCCCGCACCGCGATCACCGGCGTGCCGACATCCGCGCCGACCCGGCCGACACCGTCGTCGTGACCGGCGCGGAGCGCCCCGTCGTACTCAGTGGAGTTCGCTGCTGTGGCCAGCCCGGGATCCAGGTTCGCGGCGACCAGCGCCGCCGCATAGGTGGAGCGCTGCCGGGGGGCGTTCTCGAGGTGGAACCGAGTGCCCAGCTCGGTGTACAGCCGGCCCAACGCAGGGGCACCGTATTTCTGCTCGGCGGCGACGCAGACCCGCACCGCCTCCAACGCGCCCTGCATCCCGCTCCGGTAGCGCGCTGGCAGGTCGTCGCGTCCTTCGTTGAGCAGCGCCAGGCTCATGACGTGCCAGCATGGCGTGATCGGCCGCTGCCGGGCGACCTCGAGCAGCCACCGGGAGGTGATCCAGGCCCAGGGGCAGGTTGGGTCGAACCAGAAATCTACGGGGGTGCGGACCTCGTCCGACATCACCGGCCTCCTTTCAGCCGCTGGCGGCCCAGTGATAGAACCGGGTGGCCAGGGCGTCCGTGGGGGAACGCCAGGTCGCGGGGTCGTAGGGCTGGATGAAGGGCCTCAGATCGTCGCTGATCTGCAGAAAGCGGGGGTCGGTGCGGGCCTGGGCGATCCGCTCGCCGCCGTTCTCGCCGTCGAAATCCTGCAGGTGAAAGTAGAGCCCTCGGTAATGGAACAGCTCTCGGCGTCGGGTGCCCATGCGGTGCGGCATCTCGGTTCCGTCGAACGCGCCGAAGAGCTGGGCCACCTCCGCCGACAACTGCGGACGCATTCGACCTACGATCAGGGTGCTGTACATTGTCGTGTCACCGCCCTCAGCTGCGAGATCAGTAGTTTCCGAGGCCACCACAGACATTGATCGCCTGCGCGGTGACCGGAGCGGCCGCATCGCTGACCAGGTAGCCGACGAGGCCGGCGACCTCCTCGGGGGTGGAGTAGCGGCCCAACGGGATCTTCGCCTGGAATCGCTCCAGGATCTCCGCCTCGGTCGTCGCGAAGTGTGCGGCGTACCCCTGCCGTACCCGCTGCGCCATCGGCGTCTCGACGTAGCCGGGGCAGACGGCGTTGACCGTCACCCCGGTCTTGGCGAGCTCCAGCCCCAGTGCCTTGGTGAAGCCGATCACGCCGTGCTTGGACGCGGAGTAGGGCGCACCGAGCACCACCCCCTGTTTACCCCCGGTGGACGCGATGCTGATGATCCGGCCCCAGCCGCGCTCCAGCAGCTGTCCCGACCGGAGTACCTCGCGGGTGACCCGGAAGACGCTGTTCAGGTTGGTCTCGATGACGTCGTTCCAGAGCTCGTCCTCGATGTTGGCGGTCACCCCGCCGCCGCTGCGCCCGGCGTTGTTCACCAGAACATCAACGTGTCCGTACTGCGCCACGGCAGCGCCCACGAGGCGCTCGACGTCGGACTGGCGCCGGACATCCGCGCCGATGCCGGCGGCCTGGTGACCGTCGGCCCGCAGCTTGCCGACGGTCTCCTCGACCGCCGCCGGAGTTCGTGCACAGAGGAAGACCCTGAGGCCGCGGCGGGCGAGCGTCTCCGCGACCGCCAAGCCGATTCCACTGGTTCCACCGGTGATCAGCGCTACTCGCTGTTCGTGCTCTGCCATGGGGCTGCCTTTCCCGAATACGGTGTCGCGGCAGTGTGTCAACGAGTGGCGAAATATCGCTCGAGTCTCGGTGGAAAGCGCTGTTCCAACCGCGTCGACTCGTCAGTTGAACGACCTGGTTGGGCTTGCCACCAGAAAACGGCCCGGCCTATCGTCTGGCATCTCACTATTGCCTCGGAGGAAAAGGATTATGTCGGCATTTCCTGCTGCTCCCGTGGTGCGGGACAATTCCGCTGCCTACCAGTTACTTGACCTGATTCAGGGCTCGGTGATCACTCAGGCGATCTCGGCCGCGGCCACGCTCGGCGTCGCCGACGTTCTCGCCGCCGGCCCGTTGCCGGCGGAGGAGATCGCCAAACGCGTCGACTCCGATCCGGAGGCGACCTACCGGCTGCTGCGTACGCTCTCCGGCTGCTCGGTGTTCGCGCTGCGACCGGATGGCTGCTTCGCGCTCACCCCGATGGGCGAGGCGCTGCGCGATGATGCGCCGGACTCCATGCGCGGCATCGCGATGCTCATGGGGCATCCGCTGCTCTGGGAGGAGTGGGGGCACCTGATCGAGTCGGTGCGCACCGGTGCGGCCAACCTACCGAAACTGCGGGGCATGGGCGCCTTTGAATTCCTGATGGCGAACCCGGCGTACGCGGCCGAGTTCTTCCAGGGCATGGGAAGCCTCTCCGGCGCGGAGACCACCCCGGTGCTCGCCGCGTACGACTTCTCGCGGTTCCGCACCGTGGTGGATGTCGTCGGCGGGCGCGGCACGCTGCTGGCCGGAATCCTCGCCCAGACCGGGGGCGCCAACGGCATCCTGTTCGACAACGAGGTCGCCACCGCGGACGCGCCGGCGGTCTTCGCCTCGGCCGGCGTCGGTGATCGGGTGACGATCGAGCACGGCGGCCAGTTCGACCCGCTGCCGGCCGGTGCCGACGCCTACGTACTCAAGCACGTCCTGCACGACTTCCCGGAGCCCGCCTGCCGGCAGCTACTGCACAACGTGCGGGAGGCGATTGCCCCGGGCGGGACCATGCTCGTGATCGAGTATGTGCTCGAGGAGCAGAACGAGCCCCACATTGGCAAGATCATAGATCTGTGGCTGCTGCTGCTGCTCGGCGCCAAGGAGCGCACCCGGCCGCAGTACACCGAGCTGTTCGCCGAGGCCGGCCTGAAGGTTACCCGGGTCATCCCGACCGCCTCGCCGGTCTCGATCATCGAGGCGGTTCCGGTATGAGACTCGCCGTACCGCCGCTCCCACCGCCGCCACCGAGGAGCTGAGGTCGACAGATGGATACGGACGTAATCGTCATCGGCGCCGGACCCACCGGACTGATGCTCGCGGCCGAGCTCCGGCTGGGCGGCGTGAGCGTCACCGTTGTCGAACGGCGTAGCGAGCGGAGCTGGGAGTCCCGCGGCATCGGCTTCACGGCGCGCGCGGCAGAGGTCTTCGCGCAGCGAGGCCTGCTGGAGCGGCTGGAGAACGCCGAGATCACCCGACAGGGGCACTTCGGTGGCATTCCGCTTGACTTCGGGGTGCTGGAGGACTCGCACTTCGGAGTGCGCGGCGCGCCGCAGTTCACCGTCGAGGAGATGCTGGAGAACCGGGCGTTGGAGCTCGGGGTGACCCTGTGCCGGGGGCAGGAGCTGATCGAGCTGAGCGATACCGGCGACCGCGTCACGGCGACCGTACGGGGACCGGACGGCCGGATCGAATACTCGGCCCACTACCTGGTGGGTTGCGACGGCGGCCGGAGCACCGTACGCAAGCTCTCCGGTTTTGACTTTCCCGGCCGGGACGCGACCTGCGAGATGTACCTGGCGGATGTGACCGGCTGTGACATCCGGCCGCGCATGATCGGCGAGCTGCTGCCGAACGGCATGGTCATGGCGGGGGCGCTCGGCGAGGGCTACTCCCGCATCATCGTCTGCGAAACCGGCACCCCACCAGATCGGGACCGGCAGGTCACCTTCGCCGACGTGGCGGCCGCCTGGCAGCGGCTGACCGGCGAGTCCATCCAGCATGGTACGGCGCGCTGGGTGAGCCGGTTCACCGACGCCACCCGCCAGGTGACCGAGTACCGGCGGGGGCGGGTACTGCTGGCCGGGGACGCCGCCCACATTCACCTGCCCGCCGGTGGGCAGGGCATGAGCATCGGTGTGCAGGACGCGGTCAACCTCGGTTGGAAGCTGGCGGCCACGGTCCGGGGCACAGCGGATGCCGAACTGCTCGACACCTATCACCGGGAGCGGCACCCGGTGGGGGCCCGGGTCCTGCGCAATACCCGTGCCCAGGGCATTCTCAACCTCAGCGGGAACTCGGTCGAGCCACTGCGCGCCGTGGTGGCCGAGCTCATCGCGCTCCCGGTGGTGGCGCGGCACCTCTCCGGCATGGTGAGTGGACTCGATATCAGACACGACCCGGACCCGGAGGCCGCACCGCTGGTCGGCGTGCGGATTCCGGACCGCGAACTGGAGCTGGTCGGGGGCGGCCGGGACCGGATCGCCCGGCTGCTGCAGTCGGCGCGGGGTGTCCTGATCACCACTGCGGACCCCGCGGCGACGGAGTGGTCGGCCGCCGCCTGGTCCGACCGGGTCGACCTGGTACGGGTGCGAAGTATGCCCGCCGGCCTGGGCGGGGACGGCCCGCCCCCGGAATCGGTGCTGGTCCGCCCGGACGGCTACCTCGCCTGGGTCGCGCCGGGCGGGGGCGAACTGGTTGACGCCCTTCGGCGTTGGTTCGGTGCGGCTCGACCCACCGGTGGGCCCCCGGACCCGGACCGCCTCGCGCACGCCCACTAGACAGCCAGCCGTACCCAGGGGAGGGGTGAACGTGACCACCGATACGGTGCACGAGACGGAGCATCAGGTCGTCGTCGACGCGCCTGCCGAGCGGGTGTATGCGTTGATCGAGGAGGTCGGCCGGTGGCCGGAGGTGTTCCCACCGACGGTCCACGCCGAGTGTCTCGAACGTGACGGCGAGGCCGAGCTGATCCGGATCTGGGCGACCGCCAACGGCGCCGCCAAGACGTGGACCTCGCGGCGGCGGCACGACCGGGAGCGGTGGACTGTCTCCTTCCGGCAGGAGCGCTCGCAGCCCCCGGTCGGCGGCATGGGCGGGGCGTGGGTGGTCGAGCCGATCTCCGCCGCCGCCTGCCGGGTACGGCTGCGGCACGATTTCTTCGCGGCCAGCGAGGATCCCGCCGATCTGGCCTGGATCCGGCGAGCGGTGGACCGTAACAGCACGTCGGAGCTGGCGGCGCTCAAGGCGGCTGCCGAACTCGCCGCCGACCAGCGCTTCTCCTTCGATGACACCGTGCCGGTCGCCGGCGGTGCCGCGGAGGTCTACGACTTTCTCAACGACGCCCGGCGTTGGCCACTGCGGCTCCCGCACGTCGCTCGGGTGGTGTTGGGGGAGGAGACACCGGGGCTTCAGGTATTGGAGATGGACACCCGAACCAAGGACGGGCCGGTGCACACGACGCGCTCGGTCCGGGTCTGCGAGCCGCACCGCGGCATCGTCTACAAGCAGATCGTCCCACCCGCCCTGCTGACGTTGCACCTCGGTCGCTGGTTGATCGAGGAGCAGGGCCCGGGGCGGGTGCTGGTCACCTCCCGGCACACCGTGCGGATCAATACCGCGCGGATCGCCGAGGTCCTGGGGCCGGAGGCCGACCTGCCGGCCGCGCGGGAGTTCGTCCGAAATGCCCTCAGTGCCAACAGTCTGACGACCCTACGGGCCGCGAAGGCGTACGCCGAGGGCACTGGTGGGGGACGGGTAGTGCCGTGACGGTCGCCCCGGTTGTCATCGTCGGTGCCGGCCCGGTCGGGCTCCTGCTCGCCGGCGAGCTGGGTCGGGCCGGGGTGCCGGTCGTCGTCGTGGAGCGGCTGGCCGAGGCGATGACCGAGTCACGGGCGAGTCAGCTCTCCACGCTCACCGCCGAACTGCTGCACGAACGGGGCCTTGATGCACTGCTCGCCGAGGCCGGGCACGAGTCGCGGGCCCACTTCGCCGGCCTGGGGTTCGAGCTGTCCGGATTGGACAGTTCCTACCCGGGTAACTGGAAGGTGCCCCAGTACCGGACCGAGGCGGTGCTGGGCGAGTACGCCCGGCGTTGGGGCGCGACGGTGCTGCGGGGGCACGAACTGACCGGGCTCACCGCCGGGTCGGACCACGTGGTCTGCCAGCTCCGGGGGCCCGCGGGTCGGCAGCGCCTCGATGCGCGTTTCGTGGTCGGCTGTGACGGGTCGGACAGCACCGTGCGCCGGCTGTGGGACTTCCCGGTGTCGGCTGCGGCGGCGACGAGGGAGCTGTTGCGGGCGGACCTGACCGGGCTCCGGATCCGCGACCGTAGGTTCGAGCGGTGGCCCGGCGGGCTCGCGGTGGCGGCGACCCGAGCCGGTGTCACCCGGGTGATGGTGCAGGTGGCCGGCCAGCCGGTGCCCGCCCGGGTGGGGCGGCCGGAGTTCGGTGCGGTCGTCCGGGCGTGGGCGGCGGTGACCGGCGAGGACCTCTCCGGTGGGACGCCGGTCTGGCTGGATGCCTTCGACAACTCCCGGGGGCAGGTCGGTGCGTATCGACGGGGTCGGGTGTTGCTGGCCGGGGACGCCGCCCACTGGCACCTTCCGATCGGTGGCCAGGCGCTCAACGTCGGACTACAGGACGCGGTGAACCTGGGCTGGAAGCTGGCGGCGACGGTGCACGGCTGGGCCGCACCCGGGCTTCTGGACAGCTACCACGACGAGCGGCACCCGGTCGCGGCGCGGGTGCTGGATCACGTTACCGCGCAGGAGACGCTGCTGCTGGGCGGAACGGAGGTCGAGCCGCTGCGGACGATCCTGGCGGAGCTCGTCGGCCTGCGGCCGGTCCGTGATCACTTGGCCGAGACCGCCGCCAACCTGGGGGACCGGTCGGGCCCACCTGGCCCGGCGCCGATCGGGCGGCGGGCTACGACGCTACGGTTGCGCACCGATTCGGGGCCGCTTCCGTTGGCTGGCACCGAACCCGTCATTGTCCGGCTCAGATCCGGCGCGGGCGGTCCGCACCTCAGCACGGTGCGGACCGTGCGTGCCCGTTGTGACGGTGGTCCTCCCCTGGACGCCGCCGCCCTCCTCCTGCGCCCGGACGGCTACATCGCCTGGGCGGGCGACGACGAGGAGGGCCTGGAACAGGCAATCGAAAAGCTGCTGTGGGTGGAAGGTAGGAAGGAAAATGCCAGACTTTGACGCAGATGTCATCATTGTTGGGGCCGGCCCCACCGGGCTCATGCTCGCCGGCGAACTGCGCCTCGCCGGGGTCGAGGCGCTCGTCCTGGACCGGCTCACCGAGCCGACGAAGCAGTCGCGCGCGCTCGGCTTCTCGGCCCGGACAATCGAGGAGTTCGACCAGCGCGGGCTCCTGCCCCGCTTCGGTGAGCTACAGACCATCCCCTTCGGCCACTTCGGTGGGCTGCCGCTGAACTTTCAGGTGGTGCCCGGTGGCTCGTACGGGGCCCGGGGCAAGCCGCAGTCGCTCACCGAGGGGATCCTGACCGGCTGGGCCACCGAACAGGGCGCCGAACTCCGCCGGGGCCACGAGGTGACCGGGCTGCGGGAGATCGACGGGGGCGTCGAGTTGGACGTCGACACCCCGACGGGCTCCACGCGTCTGCGGGCCCGGTACGTGGCCGGCTGCGACGGCGGCCGCAGCACCGTACGGAAGTTGGTCGGAGTGGACTTCCCCGGCACCGACGCGACCATCGAGATGTGGTTCGCCGACGTGGCCGGCTGTGCGCTGCGACCCCGATTTTCCGGGGAGCGGGTACCCGGCGGGATGGTCATGGTGCTGCCGCTGGGCCCGGAGGTCAACCGGGTGGTGGTATACGAACGCGGCGTGACCCGGCGTGGCGAGGGGGCGCCGAGCTTCGAGATGATCGCCGCCGCCTGGAATCGGTTGACCGGTGAGGACATCAGCGGCGGGAAGCCGCTGTGGACCAGTTGGACCACCGACGCCAGCCGGCAGGCCGCGGAGTACCGGCGTGGCCGGGTGTTTCTGCTCGGCGATGCGGCGCACATCCACCTGCCGGTCGGTGCGCAGGGGATGAGCGCGGGCATCGGCGACGCTGTCAACCTTGGCTGGAAGCTCGGCGCAGCGATCAATGGTCATGTTCCGGACGGTTTACTGGACACCTACCACACCGAGCGGCACCCGGTCGCCGCCCGGATCCTGACCAACACCCTCGCGCAGCGCATTCTGTATCTGGGCGGCGACGAACTGGACCCGATGCGGGCGGTGATGACCGAGCTGCTCGCCTACGAGGAGGCCCAGCAGCTGCTGGTCGGCATGGTCACCGGGCTGGACATCCGCTACGACGTCGGGGCGGACGGCCCTTCGCTGCTCGGTCGGCGGCTGCCCGACACCGAGCTCACCGGTGACTTCGGGCCGGCCGGCACGGCCCGGGCCTTCAGCTTCCTGCGCAGCGGCCGAAGCGTCCTTTTCGACCTGGCCGGCGACGCCGAGCTGCGCGCGGTAGCGGCGCCGTGGAAGGACCGGGTGGACGTGGTCACCACGACCGCGCGGCCCACCGGTGCGTTGGCGGAGGTCGACGCCGCACTGGTGCGACCGGACGGCTACGTCGCCTGGCTCGGCGAAAAAGCTGCGGACAGCACCGGCCTGTCGGAGGCCCTCATCCGGTGGTGTGGCCGGCCCTGACCGGCCCGCCCAGCCCGGAAAATCCCGCGCGGCGTAGACCCGCCGCGTGTTCCAGTGGAGCGAGGAGACGACGTATGCCCTTCATCGACCCCGAGAACGGCTACCTGACCGTCATCAACCTGTTCAAGACCGACACCCCCGAGCGAGTGGATCGACTCGTCGGCGAGATGAAGGCGATCGTCGACACCGCGGACTACCCCGGTTGGATCTCCAGTACCGTGCACCGGGGCCGGACCGAGCCGGGGACCGCCAACTTCATTCAGTGGCGTGGCAAACAGGATCTGGAGTCGCGGTACGCCGGCGACGAGTTCAAGCACCGTACGGTTCCGGTGTTCCACGAGATCGCCACCTTCATCCGGTTACTGCAGACCGAGGTGGAGGTGAGTCAGCGCCACCCCACGCTCGGTGCGGTCACCGAGATCTCACCGGCCCGCGACGACTACACGGTGATTGAGATCCTCGGCGTGGCCCCCGCTGATCAGGACGAGCTGATCGGCACCCTGGGCGCGGCCCATCAGTGGCTGGTGGACGTACCGGGCTATCGCTCGCAGAGCCTGCTCCGCGGCATTCGGGCCCGGGGCGTCCAGGGCGGTGGCAGTGGTCTGGCCGCCGTCGGCGAGGAGCGGGACTTCGTGGTGGTCTACTCCCAGTGGGACAGCCCGGAGGCCTTCGACGCGTTTCGCACCCGACCCGCCGCCGACCAGCCCACGGCCCGCCGTAGGTCGCTGGAGAAGCGGAACTCCCTCACGACCACCACCAGCTGGAACACCTATCGGGTCGTCCACACCCGGTCCAGCGCCCAACCCGCGTCGGCCTGACCTTCCCCGGTATCCGGTCGCGGCCCGTGCGGGACACGGGCCGCGACCGGATACCGCACCGCGCTACTGGCCGGTGATACTCGCCCAGTGCCACTGGCTGTCGAAGGCGGCGATCTCGAGGGCGGTGCCGGCGGCGACCAGCGCGGCCGCCTGGGTCGTGGCGGTGGCGATGAAGTCCGAGGCCCGATGCGCGGCGAGCAGGTCCTGCTCGTCGAAGGGCCGCCCCGCGCAGCGCAGCAGCCGCAGGTCGACGAAGCCGGCGAAGGCGCGGCCCAGCACCACCACCGGCTGCGGGCTGCGGATGCTGAACCGTACCCGGGCGGCGACGTGACCGTGGTGGTGTTGGTCGGAGTGGTACGCGAGGTCCGGGATGGTGGGCGGGGCGAAATAGTCGCGGTCCACCACCTCCGGTACGGGCGGCAGGTTGCCGGCGACGAAGTGCCACGAGTTGTACTGCATGCGCGCGGCCATCGACCAGGCGGCGTCGGCCAGGTGCGCGACGGAGTTCCCGAAGTGCCGCCGGGCCGCTGGCGCCGGCACCACGCAGCAGAAGAAATGCGGGATGTCCCAGGAGACGATCGTGCCCCACCGTTCGTCCCGCAGCGCCGCGACCAGCCTGGTCAACGACCGCATCCCCCGGCTCATCGCGAAGTCGGCGTCGAAGACCGTGGTCGCCGCGGCGACGGTTTCGTACACCAGGGACTCCAACCCGGTCCCGAAGTCGCCCCGCGGTTCGGCCAGCCAGCCCGGCGATGCCGCCACCGCAGCACCCAGCTCGCGCAGGGTCTCGCCAGCGATGGGGAGCCGGTCGCGCAGGTGGGCGCTGAGCGTCGCCTCCGTGCGCCGGGCCCGCCCCGGGTCGGGCCCGGCGACCCGCTCGATCTTGTGCATCAGGGGCCCGTGGATGTCCCGGTATAGCTGTACCCGGGTGCTGATCTCCCGACGGCGGCGAGCGATCGCCACCGCCAGCGCGTCGAGCGCTGTCACCGTGGCCGAGCCGGCCGGCG
The DNA here is from genome assembly GCF_013416675.1 of Salinispora sp. H7-4. NCBI lineage: Bacteria > Bacillati > Actinomycetota > Actinomycetes > Micromonosporales > Micromonosporaceae > Salinispora > Salinispora sp. H7-4. The sequence continues at coordinate 204,967 of NZ_JABZED010000002.1, read as the reverse complement.
GAACCGGATCACCACCGGGGATCTCGTTGTACGCCACCCGGGTCCGTTCCAGGAGGTGGGCCACGTGGTCGAGGGTCAGCTGGGTACCGTTCGCCTCCTCGATCCGGGCGTACCCCGCCGACCGGACCAGCAGCGTGAGCGACACCACCAGCAGCACGTCGTCGTCGGCCCACAGGTCGAGTGGGACGGTGACCAGCGCACTCAGTGCGCAGTCCGGATGTCCCGGCCACAGCGTCTTGCCGGTCAGGGTGTTTCGGTCGCGGAAGTTGGTGTACTGCCGGTCACCGCAGTAGAACACCACCGGAGCGGTGCGGCGAACCGCCTCGATCAGCTCCGCGAGCAGCTTCGCCCGGCCGTCCGGCCCGGCCTCGGCGAGCCAACGGCGACCGTCGGCGACCGAGTCGCGTAGCCGGGCGGCGGTGGCGGTGAGCTCGGCCTGGTAGGCGGCCAGGTCCCGGGTCGACCACGGCACCCGCAGCACCCCGCCGACCAGGTCGTCGGTGCTGGTCAGCGGTCCCTGAGACGGAACACGTACGGCGATCCGGCCGCTCCTGGTCAGCCCCACCTCGCCGAGGAAGGCCGTACCGGCGGGGTCTGCCGGTCGGGCCCGCGGATCGTCCCCGCGCCACGATCGGCCGAAGAGCACCCGGACCGCGCACTCCGCCGCGGTGTGCAGCGCCCGTAGTTGGATCTCGGCCGGCACGTGCCCGCCGAGGGTCAGCAGCGTCTCCACCGCCACCGCCGGGTCCGGCGCGGCTGCCGCCTGCTGCCAGACCCGGTCCAGCAGGCCGGGGAAGCCGGCATCGTTGCCGACCGGATAGTCGGGTGTGGCGGTGGCGCCGGCCTTGTGGCCGAGTCGGCTCGGCCGTCGGCTCTGCCGCGCCTTCGCCAGGGCAGCCCGGCGGGACAGCCCGCTATCCGGCTCTACTGGCAGTGTCATGCCCATCCTCCGTGGTCAGGCCGATGTGATCCCAGAGCTGGTCGTCGGTTGGTGTCCACTGCGGATCGGGGTAGATGCAGTCGACCGGGCAGACCAGTACGCACACCGGGCAGCCGGAGCAGAGCTCGGGGATGATCACGACGTCGAGTCCCCGATCGAAGATCGCCCCGAATTCGGGCGGGCAGTTGCGCAGGCAGGTGTCGCACGTGATGCACTCGGATTTCTCGATCCGGCGCGGTGGCTTCTTCCACGCCTCGTTGCGGGTGCGCTGCGTGATCCGCGCGTCCCGCGCGGCGCCTGCCTGGGCAGCGGCCTCTCGTGTCCACGGCATCCTGCTCACCTCCTGCTGGGGCGCCCCGGGCCGACCAGCGGCGGCCCGGAGCGAAGTTCCCCTCGGTCAATGGGCGGACCGCCGGAGCTGCGCGGAGATGCCGTCCCACAGCTGGGTCCGCGCGGCCAGGGCGGTGTTGACGGTTTCCTTGCACTGCTCCCACCGGTCTTTGTCGTCCCCGCACAGGTCGGCGAGCATCTGCATCGCCATCGGCGTGTGCTCCTCGCTGTCCACCTGAATGTGCCGCCGGAGGTAGTCGACGAAGGTGGAGAGCACGCCGACCCCGGCGTCGAGCGCGGCGACCTGGTCGAACATCTCCGGGATCAGGTCCTCCCGGCCGAACGCGAACGCCGCGGCCTGGCAGTGCACCGGGGCGTGCTCGATGAACCGCCAGGTGGTGCCGATGAACTCGGCCGCCGGGCCGGGGACGCCGGCCTTGGTGATCGCCTCGGAGACCGGCACGCCGGCGCGCAGCAGGCCGATGAAGGAGTCGATCCCGCGGGTGTCGGCGCCGGCCTGGCGCATGCCGTCCACGTACAGCTCGAAGTGGCTGATGTAGCCGTCGCCCAGCTCGTCGCTCTCCTCCACCAGGGTGATGTCGTTGATCAGCCGGCTGCTGTTGCGCTGCCCCGACGGCACCCAGGGCACCTCGACGCAGGTGAGCTGCCGTTGCAGCGACTTGAGTAGGGACATGAAGTCCCAGACCGCGTAGACGTGGTATTCCATGAAGGTGACCACCGCGTCGACACTGTCCAGTTGCCCGTACACCGGGTGGCCAAGCACCTTCTGCCGGGCCGGCTCGATGGTGTCCTTGAGCATGTCGATGGCCGGGGTCGATTCGCCCCAGTCGTACCGTGACATCGCCTTTTCCTCTCGTCTCGCCCTACGGTCCGGCCCACCGGGCCGGGTGGTCAGAAGACCCCGAAGTACTCGCGGTGCTCCCACTCGGTGACGGAGTCGGTCGCCGGGTGCTCCGTTGCGCACCAGGCGCGGAACCGGGACGCCTCGCTCTCCTTGAGCTTGCGCAGGCAGTTCTTCAGCGGCGCGCCGAGCAGCTCCTCCGCCCGGGTGCTCTCGCCGAACGCGGCCAGTGCCGCGTCAAAGGAAGCCGGCAGCGCCGGGGCCGGCGCACCAGCCGGGGCAGCGTCCGCCGAGTCCAACCCGGCCAGGCCCGCGTGTAACTGCGCGGCGATGACCAGGTACGGGTTTGCGCACGGTTCCCCGATCCGGTTCTCGACATGGGTTGCGCTGCCGGCGTTGAACACCCGGACCATGGCGCTGCGGTCCTCCTCGCGCCAGTCGACGGAGGTGGGGGAGAGCGGGAAGCGCGGCGAGAGCCGGTGGTAGCCGTTGACGGTCGGGACGGACAGCAGGCAGAACTCGCGGGCATGGGCCAGCAGCCCCCGCACGTAGGCCGCGCCCGCGGCGGAGAGCGGGCCCGCGGCGCCGTCGTCCGGCGCGAACAGGTTGCGGTTCGTCGTCGTGTCGACAACCGACTGATGCAGGTGCCAGCCGCTCGGGTCGAACCCTTCCAGACCGGGGAGGGTCATGAACGACGCGTGGTAGCCGCGGCGCCGGCACTCCTGCTTGACCTGGGTCCGGAACAGCAGCATGGCGTCCGCCGCCGCCAGCGCCAGCATCGGGTCGAAGGTGGTCTCCAACTGCCCCGGCCCGGACTCGTGTTCGATGGTGCGCAAGGGCAGGCCGAGTGCCATGAGCATGGCCGCCAGGGGGTCGGCGAGGTCGGCCACGGCGTCGTAGTAGCTGTCCAGGTTGAACTGGTATCCGGCGTTCATCGCCGCCACCGCCGGGGCGGCCCCCTGCCGGCCGAACCCGTTGCCCGCGTTCCCCACCGGTCCGGCGACCAGGCGAGTCAGGTACCACTCGACCTCAAGTCCAATCACGGGTGCCAGGTCGCGTTCGGCATAGCGAGCACAGACCCGGCGCAGGAGGTGACGGGTCGCCAGCGGGTGTGGCGAGCCGTCCCGGAGGTACTCGTCGCCGATCACCCACGCGGTCCGCCGGTGCCCGCGGGGCAGCACCTGGAACGTGCGTGGGTCCGGGACCAGGACGAAGTCGCCCGCGCCCAGCAGTTCCGCCACCCCGACGCCGGGGTCGGTGCGGAAGTCCACGGCGACGGCGTGCCCGGTGTCGAAGAGGAACGGCCCGGGGCTGAAGTCCAGACCGTTGCGTAGCACGGTACGGAAGACGTGCGCCGGTACGGTTTTGGAGCGGGCCAACCCGTGCGGATCACAGAAGGCGACCCGGACCAGGTCGACCTCGTCGAGCGCCGCCTCGACCTTCTCGGCGGCGGCGATCTGTTCGTCGTTCCAGCGGCCGAACTCGGCCACGAACGAGGGCCGCCCGACGCCGCTGTTGTTGTCGGGCACAGACCAGGTCCTGGACATCGTCATCGCTCTCCTTGGAAGTTGCCGCCCGGCCATGGCATCTCGCGGGCCAGCTCCGCTTCCAGCCGGGTGGCTGCCTGGAGCACCAGGTCGTCGTCGCCGACCCGACCCACGAGCTGAACCCCCACCGGGAGCCCGTGGGGCGTCACCCCGGCGGGCAGGGAGAGGGCCGGCTGGCCGGTGAGGTTGAACGGGTAGGTCGCGGGTGACCACGCGAGCCACCGCAGACCGTCGGGGTCGGTGGTGGCGGGCGGGGCGACGGCCTCAGCGGCGAAGGGTGTGATCGGGACGGTCGCCATCGCCAGCAGGTCGTAGCGCTGCATCACGTGGTGCAGCCGGGCCCGCAGCGCCATCCGGGTCTCTTCGGCGCGGAGGACGGCGGCGCCGGTGAGCGTGCGCCCGTACCGGATGAGCGCGAGCCGGCCCGGGTCGCAGAGCCGCTCCTCCGCCGCCGGAGTCGCTGCAGCGGCCTCGGCGGCGGCGAGGAGGTCCACGAGCGCGCCGTAGGGATCGGTGAACGGCACCGCGATGCGCTCGACCCGGTGTCCCAGTCGGGCCAGTGCCGGGTCCACCATGTCCGTGACCGCCCGGACCGCATCGGTTGTCCCAGGGAAGTCGAGCCAGCCGATCCGTAGCGCGGCCGGAGCGGCCGTTGGCGCGGTCGCTCCCGCCACCGAGTCCGGGTCCTGGTGGTCCGGACCGACCAGCACCGCCATCAGGGTGGTGATGTCGGCGACCTCGGTTGCTAGCGGCCCCAGGTGGGACAGGCGCTCGGCGCCGGGTGGCACGTAGGGGACCCGGCCGAAGGAGGGCTTGAACCCGACCACGCCGCAGAATGCCGCGGGGATGCGGATCGATCCAGCCCCGTCGGTCCCGATCGCCGCGGTGCTGAGCCCGGCTGCCACCGCAGCGGCCGAGCCGCCACTCGACCCGCCGGCCGTCCGCTCCGGTGCCCACGGGTTGCGGGTCGGGCCGGCGACCCGGCTTACCGTGCTGGCGCTCCACCCGTGTTCCGAGGTCGCGGTCTTGCCCACCAGGATGGCGCCCGCCGCCCGTAGGCGGGCTACCGCCGGTGCGTCCACCGCCGGTCGGCGGTTGGGCACCAGCGACCCGCGTCGGGTGGGCAGGTCTCGGGTCTGGATGAGGTCCTTGATCGCGATCGGGACTCCGAGTAGCGGCCGGTCTCGGAAGGCGGCCGCACCGAGAGCGGAGAGGAGCTGGTCGGCCGCGTCCGCCTCGTCGCGGACGCGGTCGTCGGCGACCGCCACGAACGCCCCGATCGTCGGGTCGATCTCCCGGATCGCCGCGAGTACGTCCTCGAGATGCTCGGCAACTGTCGAACCGCCGGTGAGAAACAGCTGTCTCGTCTCCCGGACAGACCGGCAAACCGGGGTTCGAATGGCGGGAAGCGTGAATGCGGGCACCACCCCAATAAAGGCCGTCGCCGCTCGTTGGGCAAGTGTTCGGGAGGGGCGCGGCGGTCCGGATGGCAACTCCGAAGAAAAGATTTCCGGTGCTCCTCGGATCCGCCTCGTTCAACTGACGAAAAGCTACGAAGACCTGGAAGGCAAGTATGGATAAGTTTTGGATCAGTGCTGTACTGTGCGCCGGGGGAATCGCTACTCTGCGGCTCATGGGTCCGGTTCTCGTTAGGGGTTCATGGTCATGATTTCTCGTTATTCTCTGCCGGAGATGGCCGACCTCTGGTCGGACGAGGCGCGCTATACCACCTGGTCGAAGGTGGAGCTCCTCGCGACCCAGGCGCAGGCGCTGCTGGGCCGGGTCCCCGAGCCGGCCCTGGCCGACATCCAGCAAGCCCGGGTGCCGTCGGTGGCGCGGGTGGCCGAGCACGAGCGCCAGCGGGACCACGAGATTCTCGCCTTCCTCGCGGCCTTCTGCGAGGACATCCCTGCCGACTCGGCCCGGTGGGTCCACCTCGGCATGACCAGTTACGACCTGGTGGACACCGCGCTGGGGGCCACCCTTGCCGGCGCCTGTGACGTGCTGCTCGCGGCGGTGGTGCGGCTGCGCGGTGTGCTGGTGGATCAGGCGCTCGCGCACTGGGAGACGGTCTGTGTCGGCCGTACCCACGGCATGCACGCCGAGCCCACCACCCTCGGGCACAAGCTCGCGGGCTTCGCCTTCGCGCTGGACCGGTCCGTACGGCGGCTACGAGCGGCGCGTGCCGAGGTCGCGGTTGGCACCATCTCCGGATCGGTCGGGACCTATGCGCTCATTGACCCCTTCGTCGAGGAGCACGTCTGCGCCGAGCTCGGCCTTGCGGTGGAGCCCGCGCCGTCCCAGGTCGTGGCCCGGGATCGACACGCGCATTTGCTGCACGCCCTCGCCACGCTCGGCGCCTGCGTGGAGCAGGTCGCCACCGAGGTCCGGCTGCTCTCGCGCAGCGAGGTTCGCGAGGTGGAGGAGCGCCGTACGGCCGGCTACCAGGGCTCCAGCGCCATGCCGCACAAGCGGAATCCGACCTCCAGTGAACGTCTGGTGGGGTTGGCCCGGCTGCTCCGCGGGTACGCGGGTACGACGGTGGAGAACGTGGCGCTGTGGCACGAGCGGGATCTGTCCCACTCCGCCGTGGAACGGGTGGTCCTGCCCGACGCGATGATCGTCGCGCATTTCCAGGCGAGTCGCGCCGCGGATCTGGTGGTGGGGATGGAGGTCTTCCCGGATCGAATGCGGGCCACGGTCGAGGGGAACGGCGGCGTGGTCTACAGCTCCGCGGTCCTGGCCGACCTGCTGGCGGGCGGCACCGAGCGGGAACGCGCCTACCGGTCGGTGCAGGCCGCCGCGAACGGCGCCGCCGCCGGTGACGGAGATTTCGCTACCCTGCTGCGAGCCGAGGGCATCGATGTCGCGCCACTGCACCCGGAGCGTTTCCTGGTTCACCACAACGTCATTCGCAAGCGATTGGAAGATCTCCGTGACCTGGCACATTGAACGCGAGAACGGCGTCGACCTCGATCTGGTTGCGGTCGAGGCGCTGTACCGGTCGTCGGGGCTCGGTGCGCGGCGACCGATCGCGGAGGCCGGCCGGCTGGCCGCGATGGTGCGAAACGCGAACCTGGTGCTGACCTGTCGGGTCGGGGGTGAGCTGGTGGGAATCGCGCGGAGCATTTCCGACTTTTCCTACGTGACGTACCTCTCCGACATCGCCGTGGACCAGGCGTACCAGCGGTCCGGCATCGGCAAAGCCCTCATCGCGGCGACCCAGCAGGAGGCGCCGCAGGCGAAGATCGTCTTACTGTCGGCGCCGGCCGCCGCCGACTACTACCCACACATCGGCTTCACCCCGCACCACTCGGCCTGGGTGCGGAACCCGTAGCGGGTATCGGCAACCAGCGACGAGCGGCGGTGAGCCGCCCCCGTGGTGCCCGGTGTGCCTCTGGTGCCCGGTGTGCGTCGCGCCTAGCGGGCGTCGGCCGGCACCTCGACCTCGCGGTTGACGAGCATCGCGTAATGTCCCCCCAGCTCCACCAACTCGGCGTGGGTGCCGCGTTCGACGATGGTGCCGGCATCCAGCACGATGATCTCGTCTGCGTCGCGGATCGTCGAGAGCCGGTGCGCGATCGTGATCGTGGTACGACCGGCGCTGGCCGCGTCGATGGCCCGCGTGACGGCCTCCTCGGTCTGGTTGTCCAGGGAACTGGTCGCCTCGTCGAGCACCAGGATCGGCGGATCGCGCAGGACCGCCCGGGCGATCGCCAGGCGCTGCCGTTCCCCGCCGGAGAACCGGAACCCCCGTTCGCCCACCACGGTCTGGTACCCGTTCGGCAGCGACAGCAGGTGGTCGTGGATATGTGCGATCTTGGCGGCCGCCACCAACTCGTCGTCGGTCGCGCCGGGCCGGGCGAACCGCAGGTTCTCGGCGACCGAGGTGTGGAACAGGTAGGTCTCCTGGAACACCATGCCGACCGTCGCCGCCAGCGTCTCCGCGGGCAGGTCCCGCACGTCCGTACCGTCGATTGTCACCCGTCCCGACGTCGGGTCGTACAACCGCGGGATCAGGTAGCTGAGAGTGGTCTTGCCGGACCCGGTCTCACCGACGATCGCCAGGCTGCGGCCGGCGGGGACCGCCACGTCGATGTCGCGCAGCGTGGGCCGGTCCGCGCCCGGATAGGTGAAGCCGACCTGGTGGAGCCGGAGTTCCCCCCGCGGCTTCGCGAGGGGGGCGGACCCCGCTGACTCGTCGAGGTCGACGGGCAGGTCGAGGTACTCGAAGATCCGGCCGAACAGGACGAGTGAGGTCTGCACCTCCACGGCGACCTCCACCAGGGAGACCGCCGGCCGCAGCAGGGTCTGCTGCAGGGTGGTGAAGGCGACCAGGGTGCCGATGGAGATCGCCGCCTGACCGTCGCGGCCGTTCAGTCCCGCCACCCAGTACGTCGCCGCCGGCATCGATGCCAACACGATCCAGGTTGTCGCCTGGGTCCAGCGACCGGCCAGGTGTGAGCGGATCTCCAGGTCGGACAGGAGTCGCGATTCCGCGGTGAAGATGTCGGTCAGCGAGCGGGATCTGCCCATCGTCCGGGCCAGCAGCACACCGCTGACGGAGAGCGATTCCTGCACGATCACGGTGATCGCGGCGGCCTGGCGTTGCCGCTCGCGGGTGATGCGGCGGCGCTGGTTGCCGACCCGTCGCCCGACCCAGACGAAGAACGGCACCAGCACCAGCGACACGATGGTGAGACGCCAATCCAACACCAACATCCCAATGATCGTGGCCACGACCACGGTCACGTCGGAGACCAGCGTCGTCGCGGTGGTGGTCACGGTGGCCTGCATGTCGCCGATGTCGTTGGTGATCCGCGACTGCACCTCGCCGGAGCGGGTCCGGCTGAAGAAGGCCAGCGGCATCCGCTGCAGGCGTCCGTAGACGGCGGCGCGCAGATCGTGCATCACCTGCTCGCCGACCTTCGTGGAGAGGTAGGTCTGCCAGACGACGACCGAGCTGTTCGCGACGGCCGCGAGGAGCATGCAACCGACGAGGACGGTGAGTAGACCCGTCCGGCCCTCCGGTAGGGCCACGTCCAGGATCTCTCGGATCAGGAACGGGTTTACCAGGAAGAACAGGGACGAGAGGCCGACCAGGCCGGCGACGACTACCAGGCTCCATCCATATGGGCGGAACAACCGGAGGATGCGCCGTACCGGCACATCAGGGGCGGTGGTGGTCACCCAGCCTCCTCAGTCGGCGCGGGCGGCACGGCGGGTCGTCCCGACCGGTGGCGGTGGGGTGTCGGCAGGTCACCGGGGCGCCGGGGCGCCGCGCCGGTCAGGGCTGGGCTCCGCCGGGGGCGACGTAGACGTCCCCGTCCTCGACCCGTACCCGGTAGGTGCCGACCGGTCGGGTAGCTGGGGGATTGGTCGGCTCACCGGTGCGCAGATCGAAGCAGGAGCCGTGCAGCCAGCACTCGATCGTGCCGTTGTACACCTCTCCCTCGGCGAGCGAAACCTCCGCGTGGGAACACCGGTCGTCGATCGCGTACACCCGTCCCCCGCTCCGAACCACGGCCACCGCGCGGCCCTCGACCTTCACCTCGATCGCGCCTTCGGCCGGAAGCGCCGTCACCGGGCACACCTTGACGAAATCCATCGACCACTCCTCTCGACCACGTTTCGCTTCTGCCGGATGCCGGATGCCGGATGCCGGATGCCGGGTTGCGGGGCTGGTCCGCCGGACGGGAGCCTTCCGCCACCTTGCGCGGCAGTCCTCAGGCCGGGGCCGAGCGGGAGTCGAAACCTGCTGGAGCCGCCGGCTCCCGCCGGTGACCAGGAAGAATGGATCAGGAATCAAGAAGCATCGGGGTCGGACGGCCGTTAGCGTAGCGCTATGAACATCACCATCCACTCGAGCTTTCTGCCGCACGAGAATGCGGAGGCGTCGATCACCTTCTACCGGGAAGTCCTGGGCTTCGAGATTCGAAACGATGTCGGTTACGACGGGATGCGGTGGGTCACGGTGGGCCCGGCCGACCAGCCGCAGACCTCCATCGTGCTCCAACCGCCGGCGGCCGACCCCGGGATCACCGACGGCGAGCGGCGCACGATCGAGGAGATGATGGCGAAGGGCACGTACGCCGGCGTTCTCCTCGCCGCCTCCAACCTCGACGAGGTGTTCGAGCGGGTGCAAGCCAGCGGAGCCGAGGTGGTGCAGGAGCCGATCGACCAGGACTACGGGGTCCGGGACTGCGCCTTCCGGGACCCGGCCGGCAATCTGATCCGGATCCAGCAGGCGGGTTGACCGCGGCGCGGAAGCGTCATTTCCCTCGTTGATCGCAAGCCCACTGATGCCAAGGAGGCCATCACCATCATGCTGTTGCCCGACACGATCACGCTCGGGGCAACCGACGTGCAGGCCGCACCCGCCTTTTATCAATCCGTGTTCGCGGCTACTGCCGTAGGCCATCAGGACGAGCGGGTGGAGTTGGATCTGCACGGCGTGGCCCGGCTCGCCGTGTGCCCGATCGCGGAGCTGGCGGCACAGGCGCAGGCGGAGCCCGTAGCACCGAACTATCGCGGCTACGTCCTCAGCTATGTCGTCAACCAGCCCGACGAGGTGCGGAGCATCCTGGATGCTGCCGCCCGGCACGGCGCGAGTGTTCTCAAACCGGCGAAGAAGGCCATGTTCGCCGGCTTCTCCGGTGCCTTTCAGGCACCGGACGGTGCGGTCTGGAAGCTGACCTCGGCGAAGGCGAAGGCGACCGGGCCAGCCCAGGAGACACCAGTGCCGAATGAGGTCGGTATTCTCCTCGGCGTCGCCGCGACGAAGTCTGCCAAGTCCTTCTATGCGGCCCTGGGCATGGTGGTCGACCGGGACTACGGCAGCAAGTACATCGACTTCCAGCCAAGTCCGGCTGGCTGCCGGCTGGGCCTGATGGACGGAAAGGTGCTGGCCAAGGACGTTGGCACCAAGGAGGACCGCGCCGACTTCCGGGCAGCGGCCTTCGAACGGATGGTGCCCTCGCCGGACGAGGTCGACTCCCTCCTGTCGGAAGTGACCGCTGCCGGCGGCCGGGTCGTCGCCCCGGCTGCGAAATCCGGGTCCGGAGTCTACGCCGGCTACTTCACCGATCCGGACGGCTTTCTGTGGAAGGTGACCTCCGGGTAGTGGCCGGGCTCGACCATGCCAGCCCGCGCGGAACCGAGTCCGCCGGCCCGAGGTGACGGCCGGCGGACTCGTTGACTGTGCCGGTCAGCCGGCTTCCGGAGCTGGCAGCGGATTCGCCTCGCAGCTGGCGTCAACGCCGGTGGTGGCGCTCGGCCGGGTGCCGTCTCGTAGGTAGGCGGTGACGTGGTTGTTGAGGCACTCGTTGGCGTTGGCGGTCAGGGACGCGCCGTGGAATACGCCGCCGCGCTCCAGGACCAGCCGGGAGTTCGGGAACCGCCGGTGCACCTCGTGGGCTCCGGCCACCGGGGTGAGTCCGTCGTGTTCCGCCTGGATCAGCAGTATGTTCGCGTTCTGGTCGCCGACCTTCGTCGGCCGACGGGCTGGCACCGGCCAGAACGCGCACGGAGCGTTGTACCACGCGCTGTTCCAGGTCATGAAGCGGTCTCCGCGGTCGTACTGGCGGCTCAGGTCGGTGTGCCAGCGGCTCCAGCGCCGGGGCCAGTAGCCGTCGACGCACTGCACGGTGCGGTACGTGGCGTGGGTGTTCTGCGCCGCGAAGCCCGGCTCGCCACCGAAGTTCGCCCGCAGCCCGGCCGGGTCACCCCGCAGCACCCAGTCGGCCAGCACCTGCGCATGGTAGGTCCAGACGTAGCTGCGATACACGTTCACCGCGAAGATGTCGTTGTACTCTGCCGGGCCAATCTGGCCGTCGATCGGCGCCTCCCGGAGTGCCGCCATGCCCTGGTAGTAGTTTGCCTCGACCGCCGCGGCCGTGTCGCCCAGGTGGTAGTACGAGTCGTGTTCGGCGATCCAGCTGAAGAAGATCTGCGCGCGCTGCTCGAAGGCCGCATTCGTACGGGACAGTGCGGCGTACCCGACTGTGCTTGGCTGCACCACACTGTCCAGTACCATCCGGCGCACCCGGTCCGGGAACAGGGAGGCGTAGACCGAGCCGAGGTAGGTGCCGTAGGAGTAGCCCAGATAGTTGATCTGCTCCTGACCGAGCGCGGCCCGGATGAGATCCATGTCCCGCGCCGTGTCGGTGGTCCGGAAGTGCCGGAGGGTGTCGCCGTACTTCTCGCCGCAGCTCTCCGCGTACGCGCGGGCCCGCTTCGTCCACACCTTCTCCTCAGCGCGACTGCCCGGAACGTAGTCGGGCCGTGCTTCGCCCGGATACAGGTAGGTGGGGTCGCAGGTGATCGACGGCTCGCTCCCCCCGACGCCGCGGGGGTCGAACCCGATCCAGTCGTAGGTCGAACCCACCTCGGTCGGCAGCCCGCTCCAGCCCTTGGCGAACCGGGTGGGCAGGTCCCGTCCGATGGTGCCGGGCCACTGCCCCCGGTTCAGCAGGACAACACCCTGGTACTCGGATTCCGGCGCGGTGTGCTTGGCCCGGGTGAGGGCCAGGGTGATCTTCTGGCCAGTCGGTCGGGAGTGGTCCAGCGGCACCGCGAGCGAGCCGCACTCCAGCCCGACCAGGTAGTCCTCCATCACCGGGTCGTCGTCCGGGCAGGGGGACCAGGAGATTGTGCTGGCCGGCCGGGCGGTGCTGCCCGCCGTTGGTGCCGCCCCGACCGGGGCGACGGCGATGACCTGTGCCGTGAGGCCCAGTACGACTGCGGTCGCACCAGCGAAGAGTCTTGTCACTATTCCCCCAAACTACTCGTGGGCGTGGTGCCCAACACCTGTTGAGTGCCTTACTCGTCAGCCGGATCATTCGGACTGTCGGGGTTCATCGGGCGGCAGTCAGCGTTTCCATCCGCCGGACGATGTCGGCCGGGGTCGGCAGTACGGCCAGCTCGGCGGCGAGGGCCTGCGCCTGCCGGGCGTACCGCTGGTCGGCGAGTAGCTCTCGGCTGCGGGCGGCCAGTACGTCTGCCAGGTCGTGATCGGCCTGGTGGGGAGCGTGGACCGTCACGGCGGCGCCGAAGTTGGACAGCGCGTCGGCGATCGCTCTGGTGTGGGTGTTCGGGGGAGTGATCACCTGCGGCACTCCCGCGGCGATGACGGCCATCGTGGTGGTGGCGCCGCCGTGGTGGACGGCCAGGTCACAGGTGGGTGCCACGGTATCCAACGGGATCCAGCCGATGCGGATGTCGTCCGCCGTCGCACCGAACTCCTCGGCGACCCGGGTGGGCGCCGCGATCACCACCTCGGCGTCTGCGGCGGTGAGCTGGGCTGCCAGCCGCCGTAACGCGCGGCCGGCGAGCATGCGATGGTGCGTTCCGGAGGTGATCAACACCCGGGGGCGGCCTGGCGGACGGGTGTAGGCCCACCGTTGGAGGCGGCGCTGGGGGTTCGTGGCCACGTAGCGCATGGGGTGCACGTCGGCGGCGGGCGACGACCGTAGCGACGGCGGGCTGACATCAACCACCAGGTCGGGTTCCGGTAGCCCGCCCAGGTTCCGGCGGCTCAGCTCCGGCGCAAGCTCCGCCGCCGCCACCGGGTCGATCTCCGCCATCGGAATCCGCAGATACTCGATGTGCCGTACGAAGGGGACGTCCCGTGCCGCGGCGAGCAGCCCTGCCGCGTAGCTCATCGAGCTACCGACGATGATGTCCGGCCGCCAGTCCTGCGCCAGCTCGTTCAGGCCCGCCAGCGTGGCGGCGGCCATCCTCCCCAGTCCGCGGCCGGTCACCACCAGCTCGTGCGGCGAGTCGACGGTGGCGAGGAAGCGCCGGATCGACGCCGACGTGATCGACACCCCGGGTAGGCCGACCGTCTCCACCGCGTCGATGAGCGGCTCGTTCGTGGCCACCAGTACTTCGTGCCCCGCGTTGCGTACCGCGTGGGCCAGGGCGGCGATCGCATAGACGGTGACGTGGCTGCCGGTGGTGAGGAAGAGGAACCTCATCGCCGGGCGTTGGTCTTCCGTGCGGTGCTGCCGGCCTCGGGGCGGCATTCGGTGACAAACTGGCCCGACGGGCTGTGGCCGGATGCCGTCACGGCGAGGCCGGCGCGCGCGGCGAGGTCCCGGAACTCGTCCAGGGTCCGGGGTTTGCCGCCGGTCTGCACCATCATCAGTAGCCCGGCCGCGGCGGCCGACCGCCCCGGGGAGACCCCGCCGACCACGACCACGCGGCCGTGCGGTGCCGCGGCCTCGGCGCAGCGGGTGAGCAGCGCGACAGCCTGCTCGTCCGGCCAGTCCAGGAGCAGACGCTTGAGCAGGTAGACGTCGGCTCCGGCGGGCAGCGGGTCGAAGAAGCTCTGCCCCTGGACGGCGGCCCGGTCGGCAACCCCCGCGGCCGCGAAGACCTCGGTGGACCGGGCGACCGTTCGGGGCAGGTCAACCAGGGTGCCGCGGACCGTCGGCCGGGCCCGCAGGATTTCGGCGAGCGTCTCGCCGGTACCACCGCCCACGTCAACCACGTGGCCGACCTGAGCCCAGGTGTCGTCGAGGAGGACAGCCGGATCCGATGCCTCGCCGGCCCGCCGACCCATGTTCGCGTCGTAGCTGGCCGCGAGGTCGGAGTCGGCGTCGAGGTCGGCCCAGTAGGAGCGTCCGAAGACGGTCTGGTACCCGGGTTGCCCGGTCCGCACCGTCGCGAGCAGTCCGTTCCAGGCGGCGGCGCTGCGGCCACCGTGGCCGTCCAGAGCCAGGCCGCGTAGCCGGCCGGATCCCAGCAGGGAACGGGCCGCCTCGTTCAGGGCGAACTCGCCCTCGACCGGCTCTGCGAAGACGCCCTTGCCGACCAGGTGGCGTAGGACCCGGGCCAGGCAGTCCCGGTCACACTCGAGGTGGCGGGCGAGCTCTCCGATCTCGGTGACGCCAGCCGCCAGCTGCTCGGCCACGCCCAGGGTTACCACCACGCGTAGGCTCCACGGTGTCGCCAGGTCGCTGAGTGAGTCGACATCCACCTTTTCTGGCACTGAGTCGTCCCTCCACTGTTGGGGTGGCTCGCGGCGGCCCGCGTCGAGGCCATTATCGGCGTGCTGTTGCTCGTTCGAGAATGCGTTCAACCCCTGCTTGCGGGGACCGCGGAAGAACTGTTCATCTGGCGTCGGCGGTCAGTTGAACGTGGAGCACACCGCAACCGTGGAGTTGCGGCGTGTCGGACCAGATGTGAGACTCCGTCCGAGATCGAGTACGTCCACACCGTCCAGCGGGTAAAGCGTTTTCGATACCTTCCCTGGGTGAAAGACGGTCGAGATGACAGACGTATACCGAGCGAGCCGACAGTGGGAACGCATCACTCGGCACTGGTTCACCGAGGACGCGGCAGTAGATCTCTCGCACTTCAAGACGGAGCGGCCGAACCACAAGATGTCGTTGTGGGACCCCGAGGTGAACGGCGTGCGGTATCTCAAGACGCTGGTACACAATCTGGCGACCACCCTTGGTCCGGACGACTGGGCGCGGTTACGTCGGACGGCCCGGCGTGAGGTGGGTGATCCGGTCGCGGTGCGGTGGCACGGAATGCCGGTCTGCCTGGACTACCTGCAGGCCACGCTCGAGGTCGGGTTCATCGAGCGGAGCGTCGACCTGCGGGGGGCCCGGGTGCTCGAGATCGGAGCCGGCTACGGGCGGACCTGTCACACCCTGCTGTCGAACCATGATGTCGCTGCGTACTGCATCGTGGATCTGCGCAGCACCATGCGGTTCAGCCGTCGCTATCTGCGGGCGGTCCTGGACGATGCCCAGTTCGCGAAGCTCCGCTTCGTCCCGGTGGAGGACGGGGACGTGGGGCTGGCACTGAGCGAGAGCGATTTCGACCTCGGCATCAACATCAACTCGTTCGCCGAGATGACCCCGGAGACCGTACGCTGCTATCTCGATCTGATCGACCGTCGGTGCGCGGCTCTGTATGTGAAGAACCCCGTCGGCAAGTACCAGGATCGGAGTCTGGACGGGCATGTGGAGGGCGACGAGGCCCGATGGCAGGCGATGGAGACCGGTCTACTCCGTCAGGTCCTGGATATCCACGACAACCAGGCGGTGCGGGCCGCCGTGCCGGGGTTCCTCGCGGCTTATCGGCCCGGCCCCGCGTGGCGCGATGTTACTGATGCGTGGGCCGTGCCGTGGAGCTTCTACTGGCAGGCCGTCTATCGCCGGAGACGACCGGACGGTGGCGGCTGACCGGCCGTACCGGTGATGAAGCCGGAGGGGCGCGACAACCTGCGACAACCTGCCAACACCGGAGATCGGAGGAGCGGTGGACCGGGAGCCGGCGATGGGCAGTGACCCACCCGTGGTGAGCGTACTGGGAGCGTCCGGCTATCTGGGGTCGGTTGTCACCGCCCGGTTGGCGCAGCTTCCGATCCGGTTGCGGGCCGCGTCACGTCGTCGTAGCCCGCTACCGGAGCAGGTGGTGGCCGAGGTGGAGGTCTGCACCGGGGACCTCACCGAGACCGCATGCCTGGCCGATGCCGTCGCGGGCGCCGACGTCATCCTCCACCTGGGTAAACACAGCGGTGGGTGGCGTGACGCCGACACTCCGGAGGGAGAACGGGTGAACGTGGGCATCGTGCGCGACCTCATCGAGATTCTTGGCCGGCGCCGGCCAACCCGGACCGCTCCGTTGGTAGTGTTCGCCGCGACCACCCTGCAGGTGGGACAGCCCCCGAAGCGGCCGATGACCGGCAGCGAACCGGACCGCCCGGAGACCGCCTACGGCCGGCAGAAGCTGACCGCCGAACGGCTGCTGAAGGCCGCCAGCACGGCGTCGGTCCTGCGTGGGGTCAGCCTGCGGCTGCCGACCGTGTTCGGGCAGAGCTCGCTGTCCCGGGTGGCTGATCAGGGCGTGGTGGTCACGATGGCCCGCCGGGCTCTCGCCGGTCAGCCGCTGACGATGTGGCATGACGGCACCGTTCGGCGGGATCTGGTGTATGTCGAGGATGCCGCGGACGCCTTCCTGGCCGCCATGCGCTGCCCGGATGCGCTGACCGGTCGACACTGGCTGGTGGGCTCTGGCCGCCCGGACACACTGGGCGCGGTCTTCCGTACGGTCGCGAGGTCGGTCGCGGCGCAGACCGGCGAACCGGCCGTACCGGTGGTCTCGGTGCCGGCGCCGGCCCACGCTCCTGTCATCGACTTTCAGAGCATGCAGATCGACCCGACGCCCTTCCAGCGGGTCTCGGGATGGTGCGCACGCACGGAGCTTGCGGAGGCGGTACACCGCACCGTGGCGGCCCTGCTCGACGGAAGTGATCGGCTCTAGGGGGGGATCAGGTGAAGGTCGAGAAGCTCGCGGTCCAGGGTGCGTTCAGGTTTACGCCCGAGGTTTTCGCCGACCGCCGGGGACTGTTCGTGTCACCGTTTCAGCGAGCTCCGTTCGCCGCGGCGAACGGAGGCCCGCTCCTGCCCGTCGCGCAGACCAACCACAGTGTGTCCCGACGGGGTGTGGTCCGCGGCGTCCACTACACCAGCGCTCCACCGGGTACGGCGAAGTACGTCTACTGTGCTGCCGGTGCGGCGATCGACATCGTCGTGGACGTCCGGGTCGGTTCACCGACATTCGGCCGTTGGGACGCGGTGCAGCTGGATTCGCGGGAGTTCCGGGCGGTGTACTTTCCGGTTGGGGTCGGGCACGCCTTCGTGTCCCTCGCCGACGACACCATCATGTCCTACATGCTCACTGGGGCGTATGTCCCGGAGCACGAGCGGGTGGTCTCCGTCTTTGACCCCGCTCTGGGGCTGCCGATCCCCACCGACCTGGAAACGATCGTCTCCGACCGGGACCGGGTGGGTCCGAGTCTGGCGGAGACCGCCGAGGCCGGCCTGCTCCCCGACTACCAGCAGTGCCAGGTGCTGGAGCAGCAGCTGTATCAGGTGGCCCACTGATCGCCGCCGGGCCGGCTACCGGCCGGCTCCAGTGAAGGGAGGTGCCGGATGCCCGCTCTCATCCGGCTGGGAGTTCTGGGGTGCGCCAGCATCGCGCTCCGCCGGTTTCTGCCGGCATTGACCGAAGTGACCGGGATCGAGCTGAGGGCGGTCGCGAGCCGCGACCCCGCCCGGGCCCGTACGGTCGCCGAGCAGTTCGGATGCCGGGCTGTCGACGGGTACGACGAGTTGCTGGACCGGGCCGACATCGACGCGGTGTACATCCCACTGCCCACCGGGCTGCACGCGTACTGGGTGAGCCGGGCCCTGGCAGCCGGCAAACACGTGCTCTCCGAAAAGCCGCTCACCAGTGACCATGTCACCGCCCGCAGGCTGGTGAACCAGGCGGAGCAGGCGGGACTCTGGCTACTGGAGAACTACATGTTTCTCCACCACCGTCAGCACGAGGTGGTCCGCGACCTTGTCGCTGCGGGCCGGATCGGCGCGACCCGGCTCCTCACCGCACGTTTCGGGATCCCGCCACTGGCCCCGACGAACTGGCGTTACCGCGGCGAGTTCGGCGGCGGTGCGCTGCTCGACGTCGGCGTCTATCCGCTGCGCGCCGCCACCTACTTTCTCGGCCCGGAGCTCGACGTCGTCGGCTCGGTGCTGCGGACGAGTCCGGTCCACGGCGTCGACCTGGCCGGCCACGTCCTGCTGGCCACCCCGTCGGGCGTGACGGCCGAACTCTCCTTCGGCTTCGAGCACGCGTACCGATCCTGTTATTCGTTCTGGGGTGAACGGGCGCGACTCACCCTTGACCGGGCTTTCACCCCGCCGGCCACCCGGCAGCCGGTGATCCGGATCGAGGCTGAGGGCCATGCCGAGGAGGTGCGGCTCCCCGCAGATCATCAGTTCCGGAACATCGCGGAGTTCTTCGCCCGGTCCGTGCTCGATGGTGCGGACTACCGTCCGCAGGCGGAAGCGATCAACCTCCAGGCGGAACTGATCGACAAGGTGCGGTCGCGCGCCGTGCGCGTCCCCGCGTCGCACGCGGACGCCCGGAGCGGGTGGATCGGCTGACGGGCGGTGCACCGGGTGCCGCGCTCCGGGAGGATCTCCCGCATCTCCTCCCGGCCCGGGTGGGACTACCGCGGTGGTGGGGCGGTGCTGCCGCGGGCGGCCATGAACTCCGCGACCATCGCCACGAACGCCTTCTTGTCGGTATCCGGAAGGAAGAAGTACGGCGCGATGACCTCGGAGAGCCCGGGCCGTACGAAGGTCATCGGCTGGTCGCGCCGGTGGAGCGGCTCGATGACGCAGACATCCTCGGGGTGGGTGCCCCAGTACGCCATGTCGGTGGCGACCGCGTACCACTGCTGTTCCGTCCCGATCAGACCCTGCGCCCGGGCGACGGTCTGCTCCTTGAGACAGCGGGGAGCATGACTGGCGGCAGTGACCTGCAGCACCCGGTGTACGCCGTGGGCGGCGAAGATGCCGGCTGCGGTCTCCAACTCGGAGACCGTGTTGCCGGCCTGCGGCATGATGATGATGTCCCGCACCGCCTGCCGGAAGGCGGCCCGTTGCGGGCCGGACAGCCGGGCCAGGAGCGGGCGTAGCCGGGGGAACTCCTCGAGGCGGGCGAGGTTCGCCAGGAAGAATCGCCTCGTGTACTCGCCCTCGCTGATGCCGTCGCGCTGGGAGAAGCCGCTGCCCATGACGATGCAGCTGAGCTCGTGATCATGGCTTAGGGTCAGGACCTCCCGCGCCAGCGTGGCCGCGTCGCCCAACCTGTCGTCCCGGGGGCGACCGAGGACCAGGTCCTCCCACGCCTCCGTTTCGAGGTGACGACTGTGCAGAAGGACGCCCACCTTCGTGGTCAATACGGAGCTCCTCCGGTGCGGGCATGCTGGTGTGGTTCAGGATAACCAGCGTCGATCCCTGCTCGGGGAGCCTCGGCCGGGGCCAAGACTTCCCAGCCAAGGCTCCCCGGCCAGGGCTTCCCGGCCAAGGCTGGGCCCCGGCTATCGGCTGGCGACCAGCTTCTCGACCGTGTGCACGACCTCGGCGGGCGGGGGAAGGTCGGCGACCCCGGCGGCCAGGAACCGCGCGCGTTCGGTGTACCCGGGGTCGGCGAGGATTCGCCGGCAACCCGCGGCGATCGCCTCGATCGCCGCCCGGTCACCGTCCGGGGGTACCGGGGCGGCGGTCAGGCCCGCGCCGACGTCGGTGAGGGCCTTCGCGACGGACCGGGAGTAGTCGTTGTCGGGGACGACCAGCTGCGGTGCGCCGGCGTTCAGCACCGTCATCGTGGTAGCCGCCCCGCCGTGGTGTACCGCCAGATCACAGGTGGGGGTGACGACATCCAACGGTACCCAGCCGACACGGACATCGCGGAACTGCGCGCCGAACTCCGCGGCGGCGCGCTCCGGAGCCGCGATCACCACCTCGGCGCCAGCCGCGTTGAGCTGGTCCACCAGATGTCGGATGACGCTGCTGCGCGAATGCAGGAAGAGGTTGCGCGTACCCGCGGTAACCAGCACCCGCGGGCGGTCGGCGGGCCGGGTGTACATCCATGGCTGCAGGCGACCCTGCCGGTTCTTCGGAATCCAGCGCATCGGCCGGGCGCCGGGGGTGGGCGACGGCCGGAGGCCCGGCGGGCACACGTCGATGAACAGGTCGGCCGCCGGTGGCCCGCTCAGGCCCAGTCGCTTCAGGTCGGGTGTGATTCCCGGCTCTGGCCGCAGCGGCACGATGTCCCAGTAGTGGCGCACGTACAGCGCCCGGGTCTCCACGGCGACGAGGCCGGGGACGTATGACAGGCCACCGACCACCACATCGGGCGGCCACTGCCCGGCCAACTCCAGCAGGGCCCGTAACCGGGCCGCGGGCTTTCCCGGATGGGGCGTCGGGACCGCCGGCAACCCGATCGCCGCCGCGGTCTCCAGCAGCGGTTCGTCGGCGGTCAGCAGGATCTCGTGGCCGGCGTTACGGGCCGCGGTCGCCAGTGGGGCGATGCAGAACACGGTGGACTGGCTACCCCCGACGGTGAACATGAACTTCATCGATTTGAGGTGCTTTCTAGGAGGTGGCGAAAGGGCGGGTGGGGCGCGGGCCAAGCCGGTTGGTGAGCTCCGGTCCGTGGGAGATCGCGCAGCGCACGATGCTGCAGATTCGGTCGATGTCCGCCGCGCCGACCGCCGGGCCGGTCGGCAGGGCGAGGACCTGCTCCGCCAGGCGTTCGGTGTGCGGCAGGGAGACCGGCCGCTGGGACCGATAGGGCTCCAGCTGGTGACAGCCCGGGGAGAAATAGCGCTGCGCGCCCGCATTCTCCGCTCGGAGTATCCGCATCACCAGATCCCGATGGATGCCGGTCACCGCTTCGTCGATCCTGAGGATGACGTACTGCCAGTTGGGCTCCTGGGCCTCGTCGAAGTCGGCGACAGTCAGGCCGCCCAGTCCGCGCAGCGCAGCACAGTAGCGCGCATGGTTGGCCCGATTGTGGCGCACCGTGGTGGCCATGGCGTCCAGCGAGGTCAGTCCCATCGCCGCGGATGCCTCGGTCATCTTGGCGTTGGTGCCGACCCCCACGCTACGGCCGTCGGTGGTGATCCCGAAGGTACGCAGCGCGCGAAGCTCCCCGGCGAGAGCGTCGTCGTTGGTTGCCACCGCACCGCCCTCGAAGCAGTTGACCACCTTGGTGGCGTGGAAACTGAACATCTCCGCGCTACCGAAACCACCGATCCGGCGGCCCTGGTGGCTGCACCCCAGTGCGTGCGCCGCGTCGAAGACGAGCGTGAGGCCGTGCGCGGCAGCTACCTTCTCCAGCTCACCCGCCGGGCTGGGCCGGCCCCAGAGGTGAACCCCGACGATGGCCGAGGTGCGCGGGGTCAGCACCGTCTCCACCCGTTGCGGGTCGAGGCATCCGGTCTCCGGATCGACGTCGGCGAAGACCGGTGTCAGCCCCAGCATCGAGGCGGCATGTGCGGTGGCCACGTAGGTCATTGCGGGCATGATCACCTCGCCGGTGAGCCCGGTGGCCTGGTAGAGCAGTTGCAGCGCCATGGTGCCGCTGCAGGTCGCCACGCAGTGCCGTACGCCCGCCAGCGCCGCGATGCGTTCCTCGAACTCCCGGACCAGGGCGCCATTGGTGAGCCACTTGTTGTCCAACGCGGTGTGCAGTCGCTCGAACAACCGCGACCGCTCTCCCACGCTGGGCGTTCCCACCTGCAGCATCTGTGGGAACGTCGGAGTCCCGCCGAGAATGGCGAGATCAGCGACCGTGTCTTTCACGCGCGGGCCTCCAAAGCCGTACGACCTGTCGGACGAGCACCGTCGCGCACCGTGCTCGTACCCCGGTGGAGCCCGGCTGGTGGCGTGCGGCGACGGGTGGGGCGGTGGACCCGCTCCACCGCCGTTCCAGTGGACCTCCACCCGGGGTCGGTCGTCTCCGGCGAGGCTCGCAGACATGAGAATCCTCGTGACCGGGGGAGCCGGTTTCGTCGGCTCGCAGTACGTACGCAACCTCCTCGACGGCGTCTATCCGGGGTACGAGAACGCGGAGATCACCGTCCTGGACCTCCTCACGTACGCGGGGCGCCGGGCGAACCTGCCGGCTGCCGACCGTCGGCTGACCTTCGTTCGGGGCGACATCGGTAACCGGGGCCTCCTTCTCGACCTGCTGCCGGGGCAGGACGCGGTCGTCCACTTCGCGGCCGAAAGCCACGTGGACCGGTCACTACAGGACGCGTCGCCGTTCCTGACGACCAACGTGCTGGGCACCCAGACCCTGTTGGAGTGCTGCCTGCGTCTCGGCATCGAACGGATCGTGCAGGTCTCGACGGATGAGGTCTACGGCACCATCGCGGAAGGCGCCTGGACGGAGGAGTATCCGCTCCGACCGAACTCCCCGTACGCCGCCTCGAAGGCCGCGGCCGATCTGCTCGCCCGCGCCTATCACCGCTCCTACGGGCTGCCAGTGGTGATCACTCGCTGCACGAACAACTATGGGCCGTACCAGCATGTCGAGAAGGTGATCCCGCGGTTCGTCACCAACCTGCTGACCGGCCAGCCGGTGCCGCTCTACGGAGACGGCCAGAATGTTCGGGACTGGCTGCACGTCGCGGACCACTGCCGCGGGGTGCAGCTGGCGCTGGAGCAGGGGCGCCCGGGTGAGATCTACCATTTCGGTGGTGGAGTAGAGCTGACCAACCGGGAGCTCACCGCACTCCTCGTGGAACTCTGCGGGGCCAGCTGGGACGCGGTCCGGTTCGTCGCCGACCGGTTGGGACACGACCGGCGCTACAGCCTCGACGACGGCAAGGCCCGCCACGAACTCGGCTATGCCCCGCAGGTGTCGTTCGAGTCGGGCCTGGCCGCGGTCGTGAACTGGTACCGCGACAACCGAGACTGGTGGGCGGAGCGTACGCGCGGCACGCGACCAGACCGGGAGAGTGCCGGCTCGAGTATGGCGGTGCCCCGGTGAGCGCCCCAAGGGTGGTGATCACCGGCCTCGGCGTCGTGGCGCCGGGTGGTGTGGGTACGAAGGCGTTCTGGCACCTGATCACCGCCGGCCGGACCGCGACCCGGCCGATCACCGCTTTCGACGCTGCCGCGTTCCGGTCGCGGATCGCCGCCGAGGTGGACTTCGAGGCGGCGCAGGCAGATCTGTCCCACCGAGAGCGTCGTCGACTGGACCGAGCCGCCCAGTTCGCCCTGGTCGCGACGAGGGAGGCGATTGTCGACAGCGGCCTGGAGCCGGACCGGTTCGATCCCACCCGGGTTGGGGTGAGTCTCGGCACTGCCGTCGGTTCCACCTGCAACCTGGAGTCCGAGTATCTCGCCCTCAGCGACACCGGTCGGGAGTGGGTCCTGGATCACCGGTATGCCAGCCCACACCTCTACGACTACTTCATGCCCGGCTCGATGGGGGCGGAAATCGCCACGGAGTGCAACGCCCAGGGGCCGGTCACTGTGGTCTCGGCGGGATGCACCTCCGGCCTGGACGCGGTCGGCCACGCGGCCGATCTGATCCGGGAGGGCGCCGCCGACGTGATGGTCACCGGCGGTACCGACGCGCCCATCTCGCCGATCACGGTCGCCTGTTTCGACGCCATTCGGGCAACCTCCCCGAGTAACGACGATGCCGCACACGCGTTGCGGCCCTTTGATCGCACCCGGAACGGCTTTGTTCTCGGCGAGGGCGCCGCCACGCTGGTGCTGGAGTCCGAGGACCACGCGCGGGCCCGTGGCGCCCGGATCTATGCCGAGGTCGCCGGCTTCGCCTCGCGGAGTAACGCCTACCATATGACCGGCCTCCGGCCGGACGGCGCCGAGATGGCCGCCGCCATCACCGCTGCCCTGACCGAGAGCCGGCGCTCGCCCCAGTCCGTCGACTATGTCAACGCCCACGGCACGGCGACCAAACAGAACGATCGACATGAGACCGCCGCGCTCAAACGGGCACTCGGTCCGCACGCGTACCGGACCCCGGTCAGCTCGATCAAGTCGATGATCGGTCATTCGCTCGGTGCCATCGGCTCGATCGAGATCGCCGCCTGCAGTCTCGCCCTCGAACAGGGCGTTGTCCCACCCACCGCGAACCTGCGCGAGCCGGATCCGGAGCTTGACCTGGACTACGTCCCGCTACACGCCCGGGAGCAGCGGCTCGACACGGTGTTGAGCGTCGGCAGCGGCTTCGGCGGTTTCCAGAGCGCGATCGTGCTCACCCGGTTGGGCGCGGGTCCGGCATGACCACAGCGGTGATCACCGGCATCGGCGTCGCGGCGCCGAACGGCGCCGGGACAGCGAACTTCTGGGCCGCGACGCTCCGCGGCGAATCCGGCATCGGCCCCATCCGCCGCTTTGACGCACGGGGCTATCCGGCTCGACTGGGTGGCGAGATCGACGACTTCGATCCGGCTGAGCACCTGCCCCGCCGGCTGCTACCGCAGACCGACCGGATGACCCAGCTCGCCCTCACGGCGTCGGCGTGGGCGTTGGCCGACGCCGGGGTGGAGCCGGGCACCTACGACCCGGGCGAGACCGGGGTGGCGATGGCCGGGGCGTTCGGCGGCTTCGAGTACGGCCAGCGGGAGCTGGAGAACCTCTGGTGTTCCGGCCCGGAGCGCGTCAGTGTCTACATGTCGTTTGCCTGGTTCTACGCCGTCAACACCGGGCAGCTGTCCATCCGGCACGCCATGCGTGGCCCGGCCGGCGTCGTCGTGGGTGACCAGGCCGGCGGGCTCGACGCGGTGGCGCAGGCCCGGCGTAACATCCGCAAGGGGGCACGGCTGATGCTCTCCGGCGGTTTCGAGAGCTCCTTCTGCCCGTACGGGTGGGTCGCCCGGATCAGCGACGGGACACTGAGCACCGACGAGGATCCGCGTACCGCCTACCTTCCCTTCGACCTCCGCGCCCGGGGCCAGGTTCCCGGCGAGGGGGGCGCGGTCCTGGTGGTCGAGGAGGCCGCCGCGGCCCGCCGTCGCGGTACCCGGATCTACGGGGAGATCGCTGGATACGCCGCGACGTTCGACGCCGCGGCCCGGCATGGCGGTGAGCGGGGTCTGGGCCGTGCGGTGGAGGCCGCTCTCGCCGATGCGGGGGTGAGCCCCCGGGAGGTCGGGGTGGTCTTCGCGGACGGTTCCGGCCAGCCGGCCGACGACCGCGCCGAGGCCGAGACCATCGCGGCTGTCTTCGGTCCGCAGGGGGTACCGGTCACGGTCCCGAAGACCATGACGGGACGGATGAGCTCCGGCGGCGCCCCGGTCGACCTCGCCGGTGCGCTGCTGGCGATGCGAGACGGGCTCATCCCACCGACGGTCAATGTGCGAACGGTGGCCCCGGGCGCGCGGCTGGATCTCGTCACCGGTGTGCCCCGACCATGGCAGCCGGGACCTGCGTTGGTACTGGCCCGGGGCCGGGGCGGCTTCAACTCCGCCATGGTGCTCCGGCCTGGCACCGTGGCCCCCGGCCGCACCGGAGCAGCCGGAGTCACCGACCGTGAAGCACCCACCCGATCAGGAGGGAAACGGCATGGAGCAGATGACACTGTCGGCCCTGGAGGAGATCATGCATAGGTGCGCGGGGGACGACGAGTCCACCGAATCGTTCCAACAAGCCCCCGAACGGGCCTTCGCTGACCTCGGTTACGACTCCCTCGCGCTCCTGGAGACCCAGAGCGTGATCCGGCGCGAGTACGGCGTTGA
Source organism: Salinispora sp. H7-4 (assembly GCF_013416675.1). Taxonomy (NCBI): domain Bacteria; kingdom Bacillati; phylum Actinomycetota; class Actinomycetes; order Micromonosporales; family Micromonosporaceae; genus Salinispora; species Salinispora sp. H7-4. The sequence continues at coordinate 179,198 of NZ_JABZED010000002.1, read as the reverse complement.
CCTCTCCGAGCAGGCGGTGAGCGCGGCGGAGACGCCGCAGCAGCTGGTTGACCTCGTGAACCGATGGCTGTCGGCCGCCTGACCGGCCCGCTGGCCCTGTTGATGCCGGGCCAGAGCGCTCAGTACCAGGGGATGGGTACCGGGCTGTACCGCGACCTACCAGCATTCGCGGGGGTGATGGACGAGCTGTTCCTGCTGATGGGGGCGGCCGGAGACGAGCTCCGCTCGGACTGGCTCGCCGCGTCGCCCCGGGTACCGATTGATCATGCCGACCGCTCCCAGCCGCTGCTCTTCGCGATCGACTATGCGCTCGGCCGGCTCCTGATGGATTGGGGACTGCGGCCGGCAGTTCTACTCGGGCACAGCATCGGCGAGCTGGCCGCGGCGACGCTGGCCGGGATCTTCGATCCGGCCAGCGCGGTCCGGATCGTGCGGCATCGGGTTGGCCAGTTCGCCACGGTGCCGGCGGGCGGGATGGCGGCCGTCGCCGCGTCCCGGGACCAGGTGCAGCCCCACCTCCGGCCGGGGGTCGACATCGGTGCGGTCAACGCCCCCCGGCAGACCGTGATCGCGGGTGCGGCCGAGCCACTGCGGACCACCTTGGACGCGCTCCGCCGTGCGGGCTACACCTGGGCGCCGGTGCCGTCAACGGTGCCGTTCCACAGCGAGCTACTCCGTCCGGTGGCCGTCGCCGCCGGCCCGTTGCTGGCCAGCCTGCCGGCCCGACCGCCACAGATACCCCTGGTTTCCGGGTACACCGCTGGCTACCTGACCGACGCCGAGGCGGGGGACCCCGGGTACTGGGCGCGTCATCCGGTGGACCCGGTGCTGTTCTGGCCGGCCCTGACGACCCTGGCGGACGCCGGGCCGCAGCTGCTGGTCGAGTGTGGCCCGGGCAACGGCCTGGCGACACTCGCGCGGCGGCTGCCGCAGGTTCGCTCCGGGCACAGCAAGGTGCTTGCGCTGCTCGGCCCGCCGGCGGGCCCGTACCGGGAGGCCGAGCAGCTCGCCGCCGCCGCTGCCCGCCTCGGGATTTCCCCGCCCTGACCCGGCTTTCTCCGAACACCAGCCACGGAGGGGATATGCCCCTCCAGAATTGTGGAGGCGAGATGGTGACCTACCAACCGGCCCCGTTCACCCAGGTCGGCCGCCCGGCGCTGGTTCGCGGCCCGGGCGACTGGTGGGGACGCGTCGAGTTGATCACGCCGGCGATGTGCGGCCCCAACTCGCTCTTCGTCGGGCAGCTCGGGGACTGGACGTGGGACGCGGTGGGCGCCGCCTGCCACCTTGACCCCTACTCCGCGGTGGATCCGGACGGTAACCCGGTCTATCTCTCCTTCGCGTACTTCCGGGTTCAGGCCTGCCGGGAGTTGTCCGTCGAGCAGTTGACCTTCGGTGACCGGCTGCGGGTACGCTCCAAGGTCTTCTCCTGCGGTGGTGATTCGGTGCTGACCGTGCACCAGATCAGCCGCCATGAGGGGGCATCCGGCACGGCACTGAGCGGGGACGCTGCCGGCACGGACGCCTTCTTCCGTTACGACACGCCCGGCTGCCTGCATGTCGAGACGTTCAACCGGTGGATTCAGCGCTCCGGTGCGGGAACGAACCATGGGTTGCGGCGGGCCACGCCGGTCGGCTTCCGGGTGGATCACCTGGAGCAGATCGCCGACGAGTACACACCGCGGCGCATCGTGTCGAATGTCCGCCGGGCCGCCGGGTTCCGGTCGGTGGGGGAGCCACCGCCGGAGGTTCGCGTGGCGCTGACCTATCAGGTGAGCGCCAGCCGCGATCTGAACGGTGTCGGCCTCCTGTACTTCGCGTCGTACTTCTCGATCGTGGATTGGGCTGTCCTGCAGCTGTGGCGCTCGCTCGGCCGGTCGGTGGCGGGCTTCCTGCGCCGGCGGGTCCTGGACCGACAGGTCTGTCTGGTGGCCAACGCCAACGCCGACGACGTGCTCGACGTCGACGTCATGATGTACCGAGATCTCTCGGGGGAGGAGGTGGTCGATGTGAGCCTCCGTCGCGGCCAGGACGGCAGCCTGCTCGCCGTGGCGCGTCAGCGGATCACCCCGCCAGCGGACTGACGGCGGGCCGTTCCGCCGTTACGACCCGAGGTGGTCGTTGATGAAGTCGACCAGTGCCCGGGGCGTGTGGACGCGTTCCAGGTCGTCCTCGGAGATCGGGACGCCGTAGTCGCGTTTGATCCGGCTGTGCGTCTCCAGCAACGCCAGCGAGTCGTACCCCAACTCGTCAAAGGGCTGGTCTGGGGCGTGCTCGAACGACTGCCAGTCCCCGTCCCAGACGTACTGGCGCATGAGGAGCTCGAGCTCCCGCAAGGTGATCGGCGGCACGAACGACTCCTTCGCCCAGCGGTCGATGCGGCTGCCGGCACCCGGTGCCGCATCCGGACCATTGTTGGATCGCGTCGTGCCGATCCTGTGGCCCCGACCTCCGGGTGCGCTCGAGGGCGAATCGAACCTCGTCCCGGCGAGTCGACGGCGAACGGCTGGACGGGGGCGGGGAGTCTCTGCAGAATACGTGCGTGCGTGCTCAGCAGCCGAACCCGGACGAGGTCCGATCCCGCCTGCGCCATCTCGCGCGACTGCGGCAGGTTCGGGACCGTATCGACCGGGAGTACGCGCAGCCGCTGGACGTGCAGGCGTTGGCCCGCGGGGTGAACATGTCCGCCGGGCATCTCAGTCGTGAGTTCCGCCTCGCCTACGGTGAGTCGCCGTACGCGTACCTGCTGACCCGGCGGGTGGAGCGGGCGATGACGCTGCTGCGACGCGGCGACATGACCGTGACGGAGGTCTGCTTCGCGGTCGGCTCCTCCTCGCTGGGGACGTTCAGCACGCGGTTCACCGAACTGGTGGGCGTGCCCCCCAGCACGTACCGACGGATGGCGTCGGAGGCGACGGCGGGGATGCCGTCGTGTGTGTCGAAGCAGGTGACTCGGCCGGTGCGGAGCCGACCGGCGGGGGAGCGGCAGCCGGCCTGAAACCGGGACGACCCGAGCCCGGCTTGAGCGCTGCCGGAGCACCGCCGATCAGACTTCGGCCGGGTAGCCACCGGTCGGCTGGGAGTCCTGGTGTGTCCGGTTTCAGGTCGAGGGGTGGCGGCGCCCGCCCGCGGCACTGCCCGGCGGGACGACACGGAGACATCCCGTCGTGAGGAGGACTCAGGTGAAGGGCATCGTCCTGGCTGGCGGCTCGGGGACGCGGCTGCACCCGGTGACCCTGGCGCTGTCGAAACAGCTCCTGCCGGTCTACAACAAACCGATGATCTACTACCCCCTCTCGGTGCTCATGCTCACCGGGATCCGGGACATCCTGGTCATTTCCACGCCACGGGACCTGCCGCTGTTCGAGCGGCTCCTCGGCGACGGCTCCCGGTTCGGCCTGTCGATCTCGTACGCCGCCCAGCCGGTTCCGCGGGGCCTGGCCGACGCCTTCATCATCGGTGCGGAGCACGTCGGACCCGACCCGGTTGCCCTCATTCTGGGCGACAACATCTTCCACGGTTACCGGTTCTCGGAGCGGCTGCAGGCGGAGAGCCGGGACATCGACGGGTGTGTGTTGTTCGGCTACCCGGTCACCGATCCGCAGCGGTACGGGGTGGGGGAGACCGACGCGACGGGTCGGCTTATTTCCATCGAGGAGAAGCCGCGTGTGCCCCGGTCGAATCGGGCGATCACCGGGTTGTACTTCTACGACAACGACGTGGTGGATATCGCCAAGAATGTTCGTCCGTCGGCGCGTAACGAGGTCGAGATCACCCGAGTCAACCAGGTCTACCTGGAGCGGGGTAAGGCGAGACTGGTCGATCTGGGCCGTGGGCTGGCCTGGCTGGACGCCGGTACCTATGACTCGCTACTTCAGGCCAGTCACTACCTGCAGACCCTGGAGCAGCGGCAGGGCATCCATATCGCCTGTCTCGAGGAGGTGGCTCTGCGGATGGGATTCATCGACGCCGAGGCATGTCACGCTCTCGGTGCCGAGTTGGCGCACACCGACTACGGTCGGTACGTCCTGAACGTGGCGGCGGACGCACGCTGAGCTTTCGCTGCTCCTGGCCGGCGGAGCCGGCGCGGTGCCGGTGGTCCGTGGTCGGTGTGGTCATGCGGACGGAACGGACCGGTCGGGCGAGAAGAGATTGATCAGGGACGCTGTCAGTGCGATGGCGAAGAGCCCGACGATGACCAGCACCGGTATGCGGAAGGCGGTCAACCAGTCGCCGGTGCGGTCGAGGCTCGCGAAGAGGGCCGTGCCGACGAGACCAACTCCCAGACCGCCGCCGAGTGCCTGCCCGGCCTCGAGCATCCCGCCAGCGCTGCCGCCCTGGGTCCGTGGCACGGGAGAGAGGGCAACGGTCAGGTTCGGGGCGATCACCAGGCCGCCGGCCACCCCCGAGGTGATCAGTCCGCCACCCAGCCCGAACAGGAGCAGCGGCAGCGTGGCCGCGTGCGGGGAGTCCGGGTCGGGAAGAAGGAGGTCGGCGACGAGTAGGGCGGTGAGCCCGACCGCCGCGAGGAGCAGGCCCGCAACCACCAACGGTTTGCCGAGCCGCCCCGCCTTGGACCCGGAGATCACCGCACTGATGGCGGCTCCCAGGGGCAGTGGGGTGAGCGCGATCCCGGTCACCAACTCGTCATGGCCGAGTCCGTGTTGTAGATATTCCGACATCAGGTAGTAGATGCCGTCGTAGCCGGCGGCGTAGCAGATGGCGATGATGATCCCCGCCGAGAAGGAGCGGAACCGGAACAGCCTCATGTTGAACATCGGTTCACCGTGCCGGGCGTATCGCGTCTCCCAGCGTACGAACCCGACCAGCACCGCCACCGCCGTGGCCAGGAGCGTCCAGGTCAACCAACCCGGCATCTGCTGACCCTGGATCAGCCACACCACGCCCAGCCCGACCATCAACAGGACGGCGCCCACCAGATCCATCCGTGGCCGCTCGGCCTGCTCCGCGACGGGGAGAAATCGCCACCCGAGAACCGCGATGACGATCCCGATCGGCACGTTGACCAGAAAGGCCCACCGCCAGCCCCACTCGGCACCCCCGACGGCGATCAGCCCGGCGCCGAGTACCGGACCGATCAGCCGGGCGACGTTGATCCCGGCGGCGACCGCTCCGAACGGAAGTCCCCGTTCCCGAGGGGGAAATATCCGCTGAATTGCCCCGAATACCTGGGCGAGTGCCAGCCCGATGCCCGCGCCCTGAACCAGTCGGGAGGCGATCAGCCACGCCTCGTGTGTGGCCAACGCCGCGGTTGCGCTCGCCACCACGAACGCCACCACGCCGGTCACGAAGATGTTGCGCCGGCCGTGTATGTCACCGAATCGGCCCGCGGGTACCAGCACCAGGCCGATCGCCAGATAGAACGCCGAGACCAACCACTGCTGGGTGCTCGAATCCAACTCGAGTGCAGCGCGGATCGTTGGCATCGCGATCACCACCAGGGCGATGTTGAGGCCGGTGATGAAGGTGATCAGCGTACTCACCGCCACCACCGGAACCCGCTGCACCGGACGACCCGATCCGGTCCGAGGCAGTCCCCGCTGATTCTCCGTGGTCACGACAGAGCTGCCCGAAGAGCTGAGCGAAGGGTCACGTACGCAATAACGATCCGTGGCGGAGCTAGGCCGCGCCGGAGGGAAGCTCCTCGCGGTGTCCACGCACCGGTGCTGGCGCGTGGTTGTCCGCCACCGAACGTGGTGCGCTCCGCCCGGCTGCTTCCCGGCCAGCGGCGAATGTCACTGGTCCGCGGGATCGGTGTTGGGGCTGGGGCAGCGGGCTGGCAGCATCGGAGGTGTTGCCAACCCGGAGGAGGCCCACCCTGAGCGCCCAACATCCCGCCGCCGTCCTCTTCGACATGGACGGCACGCTGGTGGACAGCGAGAAGCTGTGGGACATCGCACTGCACGAGCTGGCGGTCAGCTACGGCGGCGTGCTCGCCGCGACCACCCGCCAGGCCATGATCGGAACGAGCATGGCGGCCTCGATGCAACTCCTCCACGAGGACCTGGGCCAGCCGGAACGCGACCTGCAGGCCAGCGCCGCGTGGATCAACGCACGGATCCTGGAGCTGTTCCGCGACGGGCTGCAGTGGCGGCCGGGCGCGCTGACCCTGCTGCGCGCCGTTCGTGCCGCGCGGATCCCGACGGCCCTGGTCACCTCCAGCGCTCGGGCGTTGGTGGAGGTTGCCCTCGACACCCTGGGGCGGGACAGCTTCGACGCGGTGGTGTGCGGGGATGAGGTGGATGCGGCCAAACCACACCCGATGCCCTACCTGACCGCGGCCCGACTGCTCGGCGTGCCGATCGGCCGCTGCGTGGCGATCGAGGACTCCCCGGCCGGGGTGGCGAGTGCCCTCGCCGCGGGTGCGGCGGTCCTCGCGGTACCGGCGGAGGTGCCGGTGCAGCCCTGCGCCGACGTACACCAACTGGCGAGCCTGGCCGCGGCCGACCTGGAGCTCCTGGCGGCGCTGCTCGGGGACCGCTCCCCAGATGCCGCCTTCGGCGCTCGGTAGCGCGCCGTCGCTCCGGCCTTCCCACAGCGTGCGGAAGGGCCCCGGTGCCCGGGGCCCTTCCGAGCTGGCTCAGTCGTGGGCGATAGCGCCCAGGACATCGATGCGCGCGGCGCGGACCGCGGGAATCACCGCGGCGAGGACGCCGACGAGCGCGCCGAGGCCGACCATCGTCCCCATGTCCGCCCAGGGCAACACCAGGTCGGTGATGCCCTCGTCGCGCAACGCCTCGACGACGGCCGCGCCGAGGCCGGAGCCGACGGCGATGCCGAGCAGCGCACCGAACACCGAGATCACCACCGCCTCCACAGTGATCATGCCCATGGTCTGCGCCCGGCCGAGGCCGACCGCGCGGAGCAACCCGAGCTCCCGGGTCCGTTCGAGCACCGACAGGGCCAGGGTGTTGATGATGCCGAGCACCGCGATCACGATGGCCAACATCAGCAGGATCTGGATCATTCGCAACAGGCCGTCGAGCTGGGAGGTCTGCTGCTCGATGAACGCGTCCCGGTCGGCCACCGACACCTCCGGGCTGTCCGCCAGAAGCGTCTCCACCCGCGGCAGCACGTCAGCGGCCTGGGCATTGGGCGTGAGCTGGATGAAGCCCATCATCGGCTGGGGGATGGTGAAGCCCTGCGCCGCGGTCGCCGGCAAAGTGATCGGATCGAGGAAGTCAGCGGCTTCGTAGATCCCGCTGACCGTGTAGGTCTTCGCCTCGGCGCGGGCCAACTGCACCGGCACGGTGGAGCCGACGGAGAGTCCGCGCGAGGCCGCCACATCCGAGCTGACCAGCATCTGATCCGGCCCGAGTCGACTGATGTCCCCGGCGGTGGCCCGCGCGCCGAAGATCTGCGTCAGCGTCGACACGTCGCTGTTGGCGCCCACCCAGGTGCGCTCGTCGCCGACCTGGGCCAGATCGCCGTATGATCCGCCGACCAGCGCCACCTCGGGAAGCGCCGCGGTCTTCTCCAGCACCGCCGGGTCGAACGTCGACGGTCGGGGCCCGGTCTGCGCGCCGGCGATCACCAACTCGGCCTTAATCGTGTCCTGGGCCAGGCCGCTGATGCTGCTCTTGGTGGAGTCCAGAATGACGGTGACCCCGGTGACCAGGGCGATGCCGACCATCAGCGCGGCCGCCGTGATCGCCGTACGGCGTGGGTTTCGTCCGGAGTTGAGCCGGCCCAGCTTGCCCGGCATCCACCAGGAGAAGATCCCGCCGAGTAGACCGACCACCGGCCGGCTGATCAGCGGGGTCAGGAACGCCACCCCGATGAAGGCGAAGAGCACGCCGCCGAGGATGGTGATCAGGGTGTTGCCGCCAGCGTGTCCGCCGAGGCCCAGGAAGAGCAGCGTGGCGCCGATCGAGGTCACCGCCGCGCCCGCCACCGTGACCTTGGTCAGCGACCGGTCCGGTGTCGCGACATCCTGCATCGCCGCGATCGGCGGGATCCGGGACGCCCGCAGCGCGGGCAGCAGCGCCGCCACCACCGTGATGATCAGGCCGACGCCGAACGCCCCGACAACCGCTGCCGGCGGTACGCCGATCCCCGCCAGGTCCAGCCCGCCGGAGAGGTTGCCGAACAGGTACGCCAACAGCGCGCCGATGCCGACGCCAGCGCCGAGGCCGAGCACGGAGGCGAGTAGGCCGACCGCCACCGCCTCCAGGATCACCGAGCCGATGATCTGGCGGCGGCCCGCCCCGACGGCGCGCATCAGCGCCAACTCCCGGGTGCGCTGCGCCACGATGATCGAAAACGTGTTGATGATCAGGAATGTGCCCACCAGTAGTGCCACCGCGGCGAAGCCGAGCAGGATTCGGTTGAAGAAGGACAAGCCCTCTTTCAGCGTCGCCGCGGCGTCCGCGGAGAGCTCGGCACCGGTCTTCACCTCGAAGTCGGCCCCGAGCGCGGCGGCGATGTCGTCGCGCAGCCGATCGTTGGTGACGCCGTCTGCGGCGGTGACCGTGACGTTCGTGAAGGCGTCGCCCTGGCCGAGCATCAACTGCTGCGCCACCGGAGTGGTGAACATGATCTCGTTGAGGCCGCCGATGGAGTCGCGGCCTCCGCTGTAGCCGAAGACACCAACGATGGTGAACTCCTGCTTCGGCTCGAGCGTGAGCACGCCCACCCGATCGCCGACGGCGACCCGGCCGGCTTTGGCCAGGGCGGCATTGACCAGGATCTCGTCGGCTGCCTGCGGCTCCCGGCCCTCGCGCAGCTGCACGAGATCGCTCACGCCCACCCAGTTCGCACCGATTTGGGGCGGCCCGAAGGAGGTGACCACCTTGCCATTGCTGCCGATCAGGCGCGCGCCGTCGGCGGCCACGATGCCGGTGGCGTCGGCCACCCCGGCAACGCCCCGGATCCGCTCCACCGTCTCGGCCGGCACCGGCGCCGCCACCGCCTCGCCCTCGAAGTCACCCACCTCCATTCGCGGCTTCGCGGAGACGTTGACGTCCACCCCTTCGTACGCGTCGGCGAAGACGGCGTCGAAGGAACGGCCGAGGGTGTCGGTGAGCACGAACGCGCCCGAGACGAACATGACGCCGAGTACCACCGCCAACCCGGAGAGGAGCAGCCGGAGCTTGCGTGCCAACAGGCTTTTGAGGGTCGCCCGGAACATCAGTCGCCCACCTCGACCTGGGTGTCGAGCTTCTTCATCGTGTCCAGCACCGTCTCCGCCGTCGGCTCGATCAACTCGGAGACGATCTGTCCGTCGGCGAGGAAGACCACCCGGTCGGCGTAGGCGGCAGCGGTCGGGTCATGGGTGACCATGACAATGGTCTGCCCGTGCTCCCGCACCGAGTTGCGGAGGAACTTCAGCACCTCAGCGCCGGCCCGGGAATCGAGGTTGCCGGTCGGCTCGTCCGCGAAGATCACTTGTGGGCGGCTGACCAGTGCCCGCGCGCACGCCACCCGCTGCTGCTGCCCACCGGAGAGCTGCGCCGGCCGGTGACCCAGCCGATCCTGCAGGCCGACGGTCTCGATCACCGTGTCGAACCAGGCCGGGTCCGGCTTACGCCCCGCGATCGACAGCGGCAGCAGGATGTTCTCCTTCGCGGTCAACGTCGGCAGCAGGTTGAACTGTTGGAAGATGAATCCGACCTGATCGCGCCGCAGCTTGGTCAGACCGGCATCCCCCAGGCCGGTGACCGTGGTCTCGCCGATCGAGACCGTGCCTCGGGTTACGGAGTCCAGCCCGGCGAGGCAGTGCATCAACGTCGACTTGCCCGAACCGGATGGACCCATGATCGCGGTGAACCGGCTCTGCTCGAACTCACAGCTGACCCCGCGAAGTGCGATCACCTGTGCCTCCCCGCTGCCGTACACCTTCCACACCTCGCTCGCGCGGGCCGCGGCCTGCGCCTGACGGCCTACCGTCGCGGTCACGTCTTCTCCCTCTCGTCGTTCGGTCCACGCCGTCCCCCTCGGCCGGCGCGGCAGTCCCATCATGGGCGGTACCCTGCCCGGATCCCTCTGACTTGGGGCGGACCCGTGGCGGATTTTGTGCTGCGGGTACCCCCGATCGCCACTCCGGGTTGTCCCTGAGCGTCCGTGATCTCGAACCGCGTCGCGACGGCTCGACCCTGCATGGTGAGGTCCAGTGATGGTCAACCCGTCTGGCCCGCCGTTGGTCACGGTAGGTGAGCGGGACAACCTGCGGCGCGGGGCGGGCCGTCAGCTCCGGGGCCGGATCAGCCGGACCCGTACGCGGGCACCACCGCCGGCACCCGGTGTCCACTCACACGTCGGCGCCGGGCGATATCGGCCGGGGTCGCGAGTCACGGAGCGGGTCGGCCGGGTCCGGGCCGACCGGGAACGGCGGCGGCGTGCCCCCGAAACTCGGACACAACCGCTGGTGGCTGCACCAGTCACAGAGTCGGCTCGGCCGCGGGCGGAAATCCCGGGCGGCGGTGGCCGCCTCGATCGCCCGCCACAGCGCCACCACCGTGCGCTCGAATCGCACCAATTCGTCGGCGTCCGGGGTGTAGTCGCAGACCTCCGCATCTTTCAGGTAGAGCAGCCGCAGTACCCGCGGCACCACGCCGCGGGTACGCCACAGCACCAGGGCGTAGAACTTGAGCTGGAACAGCGCCCGCGCCTCGAACGCCTCCCGCGGTGCGCCGCCGGTCTTGTAGTCGACCACCCGCAGCGCGCCGTCCGGCGCCACGTCCAACCGGTCCAGGTAGCCCCGGATCAGCAACTCCTCGTCCACCACCGCGGAGACCAGACTCTCCCGCTCGGCCGGCTCCAGACGGCGCGGATCCTCCACCGCGAAGTAGCCCTGAAGCAGCCCCGCGGCCGAGCGCAGGAACGTCGACCGGGCCTCGGTGTCGTCGGTGAACAGGGCGGCCAGCTCCGGCTGCTCGGTGACCAGCCGTTCCCACTGCGGAGCCACCAGGTCGCTGGCCGCCCTCGGGGTGCGCTCCGCGGGGGACAGGTCGAACAGGCGCTCCAGTACGGCGTGGACCAGGGTGCCCCGGGCCTGCTCCACGCTGGGCTGCTCGGGCAGCCGGTCGATGCTGCGGAATCGGTAGAGCAACGGGCAGGTCTTGAAGTCGGCCGCCCGGGAGGGGGACAGCGAAGCCCGTACCGTGGCCGGCACCTCCGCCGTGGCCGGCACCTCCGCCGTGGGCGAGAGCTGCTGGGCTGTCACCGGATCCGCTGTCATGACCGGAAAGGGTAGGGCACCGGGGTGACAGCCTGACCCGCGCCGTCTGCAGGGCATGATCCGCTCCCGCGTAGCATCGGGCCGGTGGAGTCCAGAAGGCGAGTCCGGCACCGGCCGGCCGGGGTAACCGTCGGCCGGGTGATCGGGGTGCCGCTGCACCTCGAGTGGTCGATGCTGCTGCTCACCCTGGCCGTGACCGTGCTGTACGCCGAGTTCGCCCGTCAGGAGCTCGCCCTCTCTCCGGCCAGTGGCTACCTGATCGGCCTCGGCTTCGTCGTCTCCCTGCTCGGGTCGGTGCTGTTGCACGAGCTCGGTCATGCCCTCACCGCCCGGAGATTCGGGATCGGGGTCAAGGGCATCACCCTGGAACTGCTCGGTGGCTACACCGAGATGGACCGAGATGCCCCGACGCCCCGGATTGATCTGCTGGTGTCCCTCGCCGGGCCGGCGGTTTCCGCGGTACTCGGTGCGGCGGCGGTCGCCGTCACCCTGGCGTTACCCGAGCACACCTTGGGTCATCAGCTCGCCTTCCAGCTCGCGGTGAGCAACGTCGTGGTCGCGGTGTTCAACGTGTTACCCGGGTTGCCGCTCGATGGCGGCCGCGCACTGCGGGCCGCCGTCTGGGCCGCCACCCGGGACCGGCACCGGGCCACCGAGGTGGCGGGCTGGGTTGGTCGGGTTGTCGCCGTCGGCACGGGCGGGGCCGCCGTCGTACTAGCCCTGAGCGGTCCCTCGACGCCGCTGGTGCTGCTCGCGATGCCGCTGATGTTGCTGGTCGCGTTCACCCTCTGGCGCGGCGCCGGGCAGTCCATTCGGCTGGCCCGGATCACCCGCCGGCTTCCGCTGATCGATCTCCCCCGGCTGGCTCGTCCGGTCTGCGCCGTTCCGGCCGGCACTCCACTCGCCGAGGCGCAGCGCCGCGCCGCCGGAACCGACCCACCGGCCCCGCTGCTGGTCACCGACTCCGCAGGCTGCCCACACGCCCTGGTCAACCCGGCTGCCGCCGCGGCGGTCCCGGTCAACCGTCGGCCCTGGTTGACGGTGGACGAGGTGGCCCGGCCGTTGGCCGAGGTACCGACCGTGCCGGTCGGTCTCGACGGCGAGCAGGTGATGGAGACCGTGCGGCAGCACCCGGGCGCACAGTACGTGGTGACCTCAGGCGAAGATGTCGTCGGCATCCTGTACCTCGCGGATCTTGCTCAACTGCTCGAACCCCACCGGAGATGAACACGTGACCGCACCGCCCTCCGACGTGCCCGACCAGCACGTCCCCGCACCGCCTCCAGCGCGCCGGGGGCCGTTTCAGCCCGGTGACCGGGTGCAGTTGACCGACCCGAAGGGTCGAATGCACACCGTCACCCTCGAGCCGGGCAAGGAGTTCCACACCCACCGCGGCATCCTGCACCACGACGCACTGATCGGTCAGCCCGACGGCAGCGTCGTCAGCACCGCCGGTGGTGGTACGGCGTTCCTGGCTCTGCGCCCGCTGCTCGCCGACTACGTCCTGTCGATGCCGCGTGGCGCCCAGGTGATCTACCCGAAGGACTCGGCCCAGATCGTCGCGATGGGTGACGTCTTCCCCGGCGCGCGGGTGCTGGAGGCGGGGGCCGGGTCCGGCGCGCTGAGCTGTTCCCTCCTGCGTGCCGTCGGCCCCACCGGAGAGCTGCACTCGTGGGAGGTGCGTGACGACTTCGCCCAGATCGCCCGACGGAACGTCGAGGCGTTCTTCGGTGGCCCGCACCCGGCCTGGCGGCTGCGGGTGGGGGACGTGGCGGCGAATCCGGAGACCGGCTTCGACCGGGTCATCCTGGACATGCTCACGCCCTGGGAGAAGCTCGACATGGTCGAGCGGGCCCTGGTGCCCGGTGGGGTGCTGATCGGGTACGTCGCCACCACCCCGCAGCTTTCCGAGCTGGTGGAGGCGCTGCGGGAGCGGGGTGGCTGGACGGAGCCGCGGGCCTGGGAATCCCTGGTCCGGGACTGGCACGCGGAGGGGCTTGCCGTTCGGCCCGACCACCGCATGATCGCGCACACCGCGTTCCTGGTGTCTGCGCGTAAGCTCGCCCCGGGGGTTACCGCCCCACCTCGCCGGCGCAAGCCCAGCAAGGGGATGGAGGCCTACGCGCAGCGCCGTGCAGCGCTGCGGGAGGCGGCGGCGGCCCAGGCCGCATCGGCGGAGGAGGGATGACGGTCATGACGGTCGAGCAGGACGGCGGGGAATGACGCAACAGCGGCCGACCGGCGTGGACCGGTGGTGCGGGGAGGCGGAATGAAGCGGCCGGGCCTGGGCGGTGGTGACGTGCCAGCGGTGTTTCCGGACTGGTCGCCGTATCGGGACCTCGAGTCCGCGGCACGCGCCTACCTGCGCGACCCGGATGTGGCCCTGGAGACTCTCGGCGGGGTGCTCCGCGGCGCCTCCGTGCTCGGCTTCACCCTGGAGCGGTTCGTCAACGAGGTCAACGGAGTCTGGCAGGAGGTGGTTATCTGTGACGGCAGCCGCCTGATCCTGTGGCACGGCGAGGACATCCCGCCGGGAGACGGCCCACCTGGCTCGATGACCTCTTCGCTGCGGGTGGTTCCGGTCTCCTCGGTCACCGAGGTCGGCTGTCGGCGGCGACTCACCCGCGCCGACGACGGCACCGTGCGGGTGGATGGCATCGATGTTTACCTGTTGTTGAAGTCGCTGGACGAGGCACCGTCGGGCGAGGAGGGGGCCGGTGCTCCCCGGCATGACGCGTTGCGCTTCGGCAAGACCCTGGACGACGGCGGCGCCGGGCAGATCGCCCGTCTGGAGGAGTTCGCCCGGTTGGTCGCCTCGGCCATCGGTCGGCCACTGGGCTGAGGAGCGATCACTCGGTTGAGGGCTGACGGCTCGCGTTCGGCCGGGAACGGCTCGGCGCGGCAGCACCACGCCCGGCGGTGGCCGTCAGTCTTCGGCTTCCGGGCCCGCGACTGGTGTGCCGTCGTCGGTGCGGAGCACGTGGATGCACTCGCCCGGGCACTCCTTCGCCGAGTCGATGACCTCAAGGCGGAGGTGTTCCGGCACCTCCACCCGGCCGCCCGGGGCCTGCACCAGCTCACCGTCCGGTCCTTTGACGTAGGCCAGGCCGTCGATGTCGAACTCGAAGACCTCTGGCGCGTACTGGACGCAGAGCCCATCGCCCGTGCACAGGTCCTGGTCCACCCAGACCTGTAGCTGGCCCGTCGCGACCTCGATCACCATTCCCCCAGGTTCGTCCGTCGTTCGCCTTGACGGTACCCGAACCGTCGGAGGTGTTCCCGGGCCCACCCGGAGCGATCAAGGTTCGGTGACGAGGGTGTCGCATGGGACCGAATCGGCCTCATAGCGGCTAGTGTTAGGGCAGAACGTTCAAGCCCGGGGAGGTGGGACGTGGCACGCAGCGACGACGTGGACTCGCGCGCCGCACGGTGGGAGAAGGAGGCCCACGATCTCTCCACGCAGGTCGCGTTCCTGCAAGAGGAACTCGCTCTGGTGCGGCGTAAATTGACCGAAAGCCCCCGACAGGTCCGGCAGCTCGAGGAGCGGCTGGCGGCAGCCCAGGCGCAACTGGCGCGGCTGACTGAGAACAATGAGCGGCTCGTGAGCACTCTCAAGGAGGCGCGAGCGCAGATCGTGACGCTCAAGGAGGAGATCGACCGGCTCGCCCAGCCGCCGAGCGGCTACGGGGTCTTCCTGGCGCGACACGACGATGGCACGGTGGATGTGTTCACGGGTGGCCGGAAGCTCCGGGTGGCCGTCTCACCATCTCTGGAGGTCGCCGACCTGCGCCGGGGGCAGGAGGTGCTGCTCAACGATGCGCTCAACATCGTTGACGCGTTCGGGTATGAGCGGGCCGGTGAGGTGGTCATGCTCAAGGAGGTGCTCGCCGGGCCGGACGGCGCTCCCGCCGACCGTGCCCTCGTGGTCTCCCACTCGGACGAGGAGCGCGTCGTGCACCTCGCGGAGACGTTGATCGACGCCCCGATTCGGGCGGGTGACTCCCTCATGATCGAGCCGCGCTCGGCGTACGCCTATGAGCGGATTCCGAAGAGTGAGGTCGAGGAGCTGGTCCTGGAGGAGGTGCCGGATGTCGACTACACCGACATCGGCGGTCTTCACGCGCAGATCGAGCAGATTCGCGACGCGGTGGAGCTGCCGTTCCTGCACGCTGACCTGTTCCGGGAGCACCAGCTTCGGCCACCGAAGGGCATTCTGCTCTACGGGCCGCCGGGCTGTGGCAAGACGCTGATCGCCAAGGCGGTGGCCAACTCGCTGGCGAAGAAGATCGCCGAGCGACGTGGCGAGGAGAAGCACACCAGCTACTTCCTCAACATCAAGGGCCCGGAGCTGCTCAACAAGTACGTCGGCGAGACCGAGCGGCACATCCGGCTGGTCTTCCAGCGGGCTCGGGAGAAGGCCGGCGAGGGCACACCGGTGATCGTGTTCTTCGACGAGATGGACTCCGTGTTCCGTACCCGGGGTTCCGGTGTCTCGTCGGATGTGGAGAACACCATCGTCCCGCAGCTGCTCAGCGAGATCGATGGGGTGGAGGGCCTGGAAAACGTCATCGTCATCGGCGCCTCCAACCGGGAGGACATGATCGATCCGGCGATCCTGCGACCGGGTCGGCTCGACGTCAAGATCAAGATCGAGCGGCCGGATGCCGAGGCGGCGAAGGACATCTTCTCCAAGTACATTCTCCCCGGCCTGCCCCTGCACCCGGACGACCTGGCCGAGCACGGCAGCGATCCGCAGGCCACCGTGGCGGCGATGATCGACGCGGTCGTTCTGCGGATGTACTCGGAGACCGAGGAGAACCGCTTCCTCGAGGTCACCTACGCCAACGGCGACAAGGACGTCCTCTACTTCAAGGACTTCAACTCCGGGGCGATGATCCAGAACATCGTGGACCGGGGTAAAAAGATGGCCATCAAGGAGTTCCTCACCTCGGCCCGTAAGGGCCTGCGGCTGCAACACCTCCTCGATGCCTGCGTTGACGAGTTCCGGGAGAACGAGGACCTACCCAACACCACCAACCCCGACGACTGGGCGCGCATCTCCGGAAAGAAGGGCGAGCGGATCGTCTACATCCGTACGCTCGTCTCCGGCGGCAAGGGCGCCGATGCGGGCCGGTCCATCGAGACCGCCAGTAACACCGGCCAGTATCTCTGACGACGGAGGGCACGGGCCAGGGTCGTGGTTGGACCCGGGCCCGTAACCTTCGCTGGGCACGGGCCCGTACCGCTCGCTGGGTAATTGCTCCGCACCGCCGCGTCACGATCGGGTGCGATGCCGACTACTCTCGACGAAGGGATCGGTCGGTCGGGGCGAGTGAAGCGGGTAGGTTGATGAGCGTTAGACGGATCATGGGCACCGAGGTCGAGTACGGCATCTCCGTTCCCAGTCAGGTCGGGGCCAACCCGATGGTCACCTCCTCGCAGGTGGTCAACGCCTACGGGGCGCGGCCCGAACTCAATCGCGGGGGGCGTGCTCGCTGGGACTACGAGGAGGAGTCGCCGCTGCGCGACGCCCGCGGCTTCACCTATTCCGGTGCCGCGTACGACCCGGCCGAGGCCCTCGCCGACGAGGATCTCGGCCTGGCCAACGTGATTCTCACCAACGGCGCCCGGCTCTACGTGGACCATGCCCACCCGGAGTACTCCACTCCCGAGGTGACCACCCCGCGGGACCTGGTGCGCTGGGACAAGGCGGGGGAGCTGGTGATGGCCGAGGCGGCCCGACGTGCCGCCACCATCCCCGGTAGTCACCCCATTCACCTGTACAAGAACAACACCGACAACAAGGGTGCCAGCTACGGCGCCCACGAGAATTACCTGATGCGGCGGCAGACCCCTTTCGCCGACATCGTCACGTATCTGACTCCGTTCTTTGTCACCCGGCAGATCGTCGCTGGGGCCGGGCGGGTCGGCCTCGGCCAGGACGGCGGACAGAGCGGCTTCCAGATCTCCCAGCGCGCCGACTTCTTCGAGGTCGAGGTGGGGCTGGAGACCACGCTCAAGCGGCCCATCATCAACACGCGCGACGAGCCGCACGCCGATGCCGACAAGTACCGCCGGCTGCACGTCATCATCGGCGACGCCAATTTGTCGGAGATCTCCACGTACCTCAAGGTCGGCACGACCGCGCTGATCCTCACCATGATCGAGGAGAAGGCGCTCGTCGCTGACCTCGGCATCGCGGACCCGGTCAGCGAGCTCCGTGCGGTCAGCCACGACCCCTCCCTCGGCCACCTCATGCGGCTGCGGGACGGGCGGCGGCTCACCGCGTTGGATGTTCAGTGGGCCTACTACGAGCGGGTGCGCTCCTTCGTGGACGACCGGTACGGCAGCGATGTTGACGAGCAGACCGCCGACGTGTTGGAGCGGTGGGAGAGCGTGCTGGACCGCTTGGGCCGGGACGTCTTCCTCTGCGCTGACGAGCTCGACTGGGTGGCGAAGCTGCGGTTGCTGGAGGGCTACCGGGAGCGGGAGAAGCTCGGCTGGGGGGCGTCCAAGCTGCAACTGGTCGACCTGCAGTACTCCGATGTTCGCCCGGAGAAGGGGCTCTACCACCGGTTGGTGTCGCGGGGCGCGATGAGGACACTGCTGCCCCAGGAGGCGGCCCAGGTCGCGATGACCGAGCCGCCGGAGGACACCCGGGCCTACTTCCGGGGCCGCTGCCTCGCCCAGTTCGCCTCCGAGGTGGTTGCGGCGAGTTGGGATTCGGTCATCTTCGACGTGGGCCGGGAGTCGCTGGTGCGGGTGCCGATGATGGAGCCGGAGCGCGGCACCCGGGCGCACGTCGGTGCCCTCTTTGACCGCTGCGAGAGCGCCAAGGATCTGCTGGAGACGCTCACCGGTGGTTGAGCCGCCCCACGCGGTGGCCCGGGATCACGTGACTGGCGCGCGACGGGCCATTTCGTGGTCCGCGCGAGGTAAGTTCGTCGCAGACGATCGTGGAGGAGGCAGCCATGGCGAGCCGTGACAGTGGTGGGCAGTCGCAGACCGGCCGGTCCCAGCAGAGCGAGGAGATCGAGGACGTCACGACGGAGGCGAGCGCGGAGGCCGCCGAGCGCCACGCCGAGATCACCGAGGACGTGGACGACCTACTCGACGAGATCGACTCCGTCCTTGAGGAGAACGCCGAGGAATTCGTCCGGGGCTACGTGCAGAAGGGTGGCGAATAGGAGTCGGGGCGGGATCCGCCACCACCTGGACACGATCACCGCGCCGGAGGGGTGCGGGATACCCTGCTCTAACCGCAACGGCGGTCCTGGCGGGTCCGGAGAGGTCCGGGCAGACCGACCAGGACGATCACGTACCTGAGAGGAACCACGTGGCAGCGGCTTTCGACCCATCCGGGCGTCTTCCGGATCTGTTCACCAGCGCGGGAACGTCCTCCTTCTCCGCGTTCCTGAGCCAGGCGGCGCCGGAGTTGCTGCCCGGACGGCGGCCGCTGCCGCCCGGGGTGGCCACGGACCTGACGCCGCACGCCACCACCATCATCGCCATCGCCGCCGCCGGTGGGGTCGTGCTGGCGGGTGACCGCCGCGCCACCATGGGCAACCTGATTGCCCAGCGAGACATCGAGAAGGTGTATCCGGCGGACGAATACTCCCTGGTGGGTATGGCGGGTGCCGCCGGAATCGGGATCGAGCTGATCCGACTCTTCCGGGTCGAGCTGGAGCACTACGAGAAGATCGAGGGCGCGATGCTCTCGCTCGACGGTAAGGCCAACCGGTTGGCCGCGATGGTGCGGGGCAATCTCGGCGCGGCGATGCAGGGGCTCGCTGTGGTCCCGCTCTTCGCCGGGTTCGATCTGGCCGCCACGGACCCGGCGAAGGCCGGTCGGATCTTCAGCTTCGACGTGACCGGCGGTCCCTACGAGGAGACCGGTTACGACGCGGTCGGCTCCGGCTCGTTGTTCGCCAAGTCGGCGCTGAAGAAGCGGTTCCGGTACGGGCTCTCCGTTGACGATGCGGTGCGTCTGGCCGTGGAGGCCCTGTACGACGCGGCTGACGACGACACCGCCACCGGCGGGCCGGACCTGACCCGGCGGATCTATCCGGTGGTGATGTCCGCCACGGCGGAGGGCACGCACCGACTCACCGAGGCGGAGACGGCGGCGATCGCCGAAAGTGTGGTCGCCGGCCGGATGGAGAATCCGGGCGGCTGAGCCCGCTACCCGACCCCCCATCGACCAGCACAGCGCCGTAAGGAGAACTTCTGTCGTGGCCATGCAGTTCTACGCCTCGCCCGAGCAGATCATGCGCGACCGTTCCGAGCTGGCCCGCAAGGGCATCGCCCGCGGGCGCAGCGCGGTGGTCCTGAGTTACGCAGACGGGGTGCTCTTCGTCGCGGAGAACCTCTCCAGCGCCCTGCACAAGGTCGGTGAGATCTACGATCGGATCGGCTTCGCCGCTGTGGGCCGATACAACGAGTTCGAGAACCTGCGGCGGGCGGGCGTGCGGATGGCTGACCTGAACGGTCTGAGCTACGACCGGCGGGACGTGACTGGGCGGGCGCTCGCCAACGCGTTCGCGCAGACGCTCGGCGCGATCTTCACCGAGCAGTCCAAGCCGTTTGAGGTGGAGATCTGTGTCGCTCAGGTCGGGGCAACGGCGGCGGAGGACGAGCTGTACCGGTTGACCTACGACGGCTCTGTCAACGATGAGCCCGGCCGAATGGCGATGGGCGGTCAGACCGAGGCGATCGCTGGGGTGCTGAAGTCGAACCACCGTCCGGACATGTCGCTGGGTGACGCGGTCAAGGTGGCGGTGCAGGCCCTGGGTAGCGTCGGCGGGGAGGGCGGGTCCGCCCGCACGATCGCGGCCGACCAGTTGGAGGTCGCCATCCTGGACCGCGGCCGGGCCGGGCGGACCTTCCGGCGGGTTACCGGCGCGGCGTTGGCCGCCCTGCTCGACGGTGGTGGGGCCGCGGCCGCATCGGCGGAAGCCTCGACCGAGGCGGTGGACTCGACCGAGGCGGTGGACTCGACCGAGGCGGCGGAACGCCCCGATTCCTAGGCCCACCAGGGCCACCGGATGTGGCCGTTCACGCCTCGATCAGCGGCTCCCACCAGGCCCGGTTCTCCCGGTACCAGTCGATGGTGGCGGTCAAACCCTGATCGAAGTCGACGGTGGGTTCCCAGCCGAGATCGCGCTTTGTCGCGGTGATGTCGAGGGCGTACCGGCGGTCGTGGCCCTTTCGGTCGGTTACCGGTGTCACCCGATCCCAACCGACGTCGAATGTGGTGAGCAGTGCGCCGGTCAGTTCCCGGTTGGTCAGGGCAGTGCCCCCGCCGAGGTGGTACACCATTCCGGCCTGGCCGTCCCGCTGTGCCAGCGAGATGCCGCGGCAGTGGTCCTCCACGTGTAGCCAGTCCCGGATGTCACCGCCGTCACCGTACAGCGGCAGGTTGTGTCCATCGATAAGGTTGGTGACGAAGCGCGGGATCAGCTTCTCGGGGTGCTGAAAGGGACCGTAGTTATTGGCGCCCCGGGTGATGACCACGTCCAGCCCGTGGGTGCGGTGGTAGGAGAGGGCGAGCAGGTCGGCGGCGGCTTTGCTGGCCGAGTACGGGGAGCTCGGGTTCAGCGGCGCTGAGGGGGGCCACGAGCCCTGGTCGATGGAGCCGTACACCTCGTCGGTGGAGACGTGGAGAAACCGTCCGGTGCGGTGCCGCAGGGCGGCGTCGAGTAGGACACCGGTGCCGCCCACGTTGGTGTTGACGAATGGGCTGGCGCTGTGGATGGAACGGTCCACGTGGGATTCGGCGGCGAAGTGGACGATGACATCGTGTCCGGCGACGGTGGCGTCCACCAGCCGTACGTCGCGTACGTCGCCGCGGACGACGTGTAGGCGGGGGTCGTCTCGGACGGTGGCGAGGCTGCCGTCGGTGCCGGCGTACGTGAACGAGTCGAACACGGTTACCCGGTCTGGCCGGGGAACCGGTTCGGTGCCGCGGAGCAGCCGGCGCACATACGCTGAACCGATGAAGCCGGCCCCGCCGGTGACGAGGATCCTCACGGCTTGCACCGTACCCCGCGGGCGGGGTGGGGCGGGCCGCAGCCGGCCCCGAGCCGGCGGGGACAGGTGTGGTGAGCACTGCCCAGATGTCGCCTTGTGCGGCTAGTGTCTCATCATGGAGCGGCGAATCTTCGGCCTCGAGACCGAGTACGGCGTCACCTGCACCTATCGTGGGCAGCGCCGGTTGTCCCCCGACGAGGTCGCGCGGTACCTGTTCCGGCGGGTGGTGTCGTGGGGCCGGTCGAGCAATGTATTCCTGCGCAACGGCGCCCGGCTGTACCTGGATGTCGGCTCGCACCCGGAGTACGCGACGCCGGAGTGCGACTCGGTGGCCGATCTGGTGGCGCACGACCGCGCCGGCGAGCGGATCCTGGAGGGACTGCTCGTCGATGCGGAGAAGCGGCTGCACGACGAGGGCATCGCGGGTGAGATCTACCTGTTCAAGAACAACACCGATTCGGCCGGGAACTCGTACGGGTGCCACGAGAATTTCCTCGTCTCCCGGCACGGCGAGTTCGGCCGGTTGGCGGATGTGTTGATCCCGTTCCTGGTCACCCGGCAGTTGATCTGTGGTGCGGGGAAGGTCCTCCAGACGCCGCGGGGGGCTGTCTACTGCCTGTCGCAGCGGGCCGAGCACATCTGGGAGGGGGTCTCGTCGGCGACCACCCGGAGCCGGCCGATCATCAACACCCGGGACGAGCCGCACGCGGACGCGGAGCGGTACCGCCGACTGCACGTGATCGTCGGCGACTCGAACATGAACGAGGTCACCACCCTGCTGAAGGTGGGCGCCGCGGACATCGTGCTCCGGATGATCGAGTCCGGGGTGGTGATGCGGGACCTGACGCTGGAGAACCCGATCCGCGCGATCCGCGAGGTGTCGCACGACATCACCGGGCGGCGGAAGGTCCGGCTGGCTTCCGGGAAGGAGATCAGCGCGCTGGAGATCCAGCAGGAGTATCTGGCGAAGGCCACGGAGTTCGTCGAGCGGCGCGGCGGCGATCAGACGGCGAAGCGGGTGGTGGAGCTCTGGGGTCGGGTGCTGCGGGCGGTGGAGACCGGTGATCTGGAGCCGGTGGCCCGGGAGATCGACTGGGTGACCAAGCTACATCTGATCGAGCGGTATCAACGCAAGCATGAGCTGCCGTTGTCGCATCCGCGGGTGGCACAGATGGATCTCGCCTACCACGACCTCCGTCGCGGCCGGGGCCTGTATGGCTTGCTGGAACGGCGCGGCCAGGTGGACCGGGCGGCAACCGACCCGGAGATCTTCGAGGCGAAGGAGACGCCGCCGCAGACCACCCGGGCACGGCTGCGGGGCGAGTTCATCCGGCACGCCCAGGAGAAGCGGCGGGACTTCACCGTTGACTGGGTGCACCTGAAGCTCAACGACCAGGCGCAGCGCACCGTGTTGTGCAAGGACCCCTTCCGGGCGTACGACGAGCGGGTGGAGCGGCTGATCGCCAGCATGTGAGCGGGACGGGCGCGGGTGAGCCTACCCGGCGGTTGCCGGGTAGGCTGGCCAGGCCATGATGCCAAGTCACCCGGGCGGTTCCGGCTCCGAGAAGCAGAGCTGGACCGAGCGCCGCCGCCAGAAGATTCGTGCCGAGATCGAGCGAAAC
Organism: Salinispora sp. H7-4; assembly: GCF_013416675.1. Lineage (NCBI taxonomy): Bacteria > Bacillati > Actinomycetota > Actinomycetes > Micromonosporales > Micromonosporaceae > Salinispora > Salinispora sp. H7-4. The sequence continues at coordinate 156,347 of NZ_JABZED010000002.1, read as the reverse complement.
CGCCGCGGCGAGTACACGGTGCCCACCTGGGTGCTGGCGCTCGCCCTGGCCGCGATGGTGGTGGGTTTGGCCATCCTGTTGATCATGGCCTGAGCGGCGGTCAGCGGGCGAGCCGCGCGGCGTACCGTCCGGCCGCCGCCGCGGCGAGGAAGTAGGCGTGGTCCGCATCCAGGCCGCGACCCATCGTCGACAGCGGCACCGGGCTGGCCCGCAGCGCGGCGTCGAGGCCGGTCACCGGCACCCGGCGCACCTGGTGCCGGGCGGTGAGCGGAGCCAGTGCCGCCTCGACCGCGGCGGCCAGCGCCGGGTCGAGTTGGTCCGGCACGACCAGCTCGGCGGGGGCCAGGGCTACCCGACCGTACGCGGTCAGGCTGTGGTGGGAGACGCCCTGGTGCCGGGGACGGGGATCCGCGGCAGAGATGCGGAGGGACCCGACCGGCCGTCCGCCCAGTGCGGCGATCGCGTTGACCGCTTCGCCGACCGCCACCCCGGAGAAGCCCCAGCGGGTACCGGTACCGAGGTTGCCGGGTCCCTGGGCGACGACGGCCAGGTCGGCGTGGAGCACATGCCGCGCGGCGAGTAGGCCGGAGTGCAGGGTGCTCGCCTCCAGGTCGCCGCCGAACGCCTGCCCCACGCTGATCGTGCCGGCAAGGTGTCCGTGGAGCCCGGCCAGGGTGCGGGAGAACCAGGCCGGCAGCGCGCCCCCATCGGTGAGCAGGTACGCCACCCGTGCGTCGGGTGCGTCGGCGCGGATCCCGGCGAGTACCGCCGGGAGAGCGGAGTGCAGGTCGGCGGTGACCACGGGCAGGCCGCCCAGGTCGTCGGCGTCGGCCAGGGCCGCCCGGTGCGGGGACGCCTCCTCGTCAACGCCGAGCAGGATCGGCTGCAACGGGGTGTAGCGGGCTTTGACCAGGTGGCCTCCGGCCCGATTGTCCGCCGGCGCGGGCGGATCCGGTGGCAGCCGGTCCGGCAGGGCCACGACCAGGGCGTAGCCGCCGGTGCCGAGGCCCATCAGCAGGGCGCCGACGTTGAGCAGCACCCGATCGCCGACGCGGGGTTGACCCACCAACTCGGGGTAGGCGAGCGCGCGCATCGTCGAGTCGTCGGGGAGCGTGACGGCCAACTCGACCGCGCCGCTCCATTCCCGCCGGACCGCCGTTACCGTTCCCGACCGCCATCGCACCATGCGCGCGACGCTAGCGGTCGAGCCGGGTGGGCCCCGCGTCCGGGGTGCCCCGGCCGGCGGGACCCCGCCGGCCGAACCGGTCCCGGTGACCGGCCGGGGCGAGACGCGCGGCGTGATAGGTACATTTGTTCGGCAGCGATGGCTGCTAGCGTCGTACCGTGTCGCGGACCCGTACCGAACGCCTGGTCAACCTGGTGATCTGTCTCCTGTCCACGCGACGGTTCCTGACCGCCGTGCAGATCGCCGCGACCGTGCCCGGCTACCAGCATGATCCGCACGACGTGCGGGATCACGAGGCGTTCCAACGCAAGTTTGAGCGGGACAAGGCCGAGCTGCGCGAGCTCGGTGTCCCGCTGGAGACCGGGACGGCCAGCGCCTTCGACCTCGAGCCGGGCTATCGCATCGCCCGCCGGCAGTATGCGTTGCCCGAGATCCCGCTCGAGCCGGACGAGGCCGCGGCGGTCGGCATCGCGGCCCGGCTGTGGCAGCACGCTGGTCTGGCCGCCGCCGCGTCGTCCGGGTTGGCGAAGCTGCGCGCGGCCGGCGTCGACGTGGACCCACAGGCCACGCTCGGGCTGGAGCCGATGGTGACCGTCGATCCGGCCTTCGCGCCGCTGACCGCCGCAGCCCGGGACCGCCGCGAGGTGGCCTTCGACTATCGGGTGCCGGACCGGGACGAACCATCTGCCCGCCGACTGCAGCCGTGGGGGGTGGTCTGCTGGCGGGGCCGGTGGTATGTGGTGGGGCACGACCTGGATCGGGCCGCAGCCCGCTGCTTCCGCCTCTCCCGGGTGGTGGGGGCGGTTCGGACAGTGGGCCCGTCGGGGGCGTATGAGCCGCCGGCCGAGGTGGACCTGATCAGCTATGTTGCTCGCTCGTCCGGTCCGGTGGAGCGCGCCGGCCGCGCCCGGGTGCTCGTCGCGCCCAACCGGGCTGCCGGGCTGCGTCGGTGGGCGGTGGAGACGACCTCGGGCTCCACCGGTGACCAGCTCGTCCTGCCGTACGCGGATCCGGAGGCGCTCGCCGGTCAGCTCGTCGGCTACGGCCCGGACGTGCGGGTGCTCGACCCACCGGAGGTGCGGGAGGCGGTCATCCAGCGACTCAAGGAGACCGCCGCGCGCCACGACATCGTTGCGGGGAGTGCCCGATGACCGGGTCGGCCCGGCCCGGGTCCCGTACCTCCGCCGACCGGTTGGCCCGGCTGCTCAACCTGGTGCCCTTCCTGTTGGCCCGGCCCGGCATCGAGATCGCCGAGGCGGCGGGTGACCTGGGGGTGACCGAGCGGCAGCTGCGGGAGGATCTGGAGCTGCTCTGGGTGTGCGGGCTGCCGGGCTACGGCCCGGGGGACCTGATCGACATGGCCTTCGACGGCGACCGGGTGACGATCACCTACGACGCCGGCATTGATCGGCCGTTGCGGCTGACTCCCGACGAGGCCCTCGCGCTGGTCGTGGCGCTGCGCATGCTGGCGGAGACGCCGGGGGTGGCCAACCGGGAAGCGGTGGAGCGGGCTCTGGTCAAGATCGAAAATGCCGCGGGTGACGGGCTGGGCACCCCGGTCGCGGTACGGCTGCCGGCGGACAACCACCGGGTGGCGGAGCTGCGGGCGGCGGTGGAGAGCGGCCGGGCGTTGCGGATCACCTACTACTCGGTGGCCCGGGACGAGACGATCGAGCGGACCGTTGACCCCCTGCGAATGCTCGTCATCGGCGGCCGGGCGTACCTGGAGGCCTGGTGCCGCCGGGCGGAGGGGATGCGGATGTTCCGGGTCGACCGGGTCGACGCGGTGACCCGGTTGGACGAGCCGGCGCGGGTGCCGGCGCAGGCGGTGCCGCACGACCTCACCGGTGGTGCGTTCCGGCCCACGGCGGATCTGCCGCTGGTTACCCTGCGCATCGGTCGGAGCGAGCGGTGGATCACCGAGTACTACCCGTGTGAGCGGGTCGAGCCAGGTGACGGTGAGTGGTTGGTCTCGCTCCGGGTCACCGACCTGGGCTGGGCCCGCCGCTTCGTGTTGGGCCTGGGCCCGGAGGTCACCGTGGTGGCGCCGGCGGAGCTGGCCGCACAGGTGCATGCCGCGGCGACCGCGGCCCTTGTGGCGTACGCGACCCCGCCGCCGGGTGTGGTGGCCGACCCGCCGCCGGGCGCAGTGGCCGACCCGGCGGCGGCGCGGCCGGGCCAGTAGGCTGGCGCCGTGGTGGTGTGGATCGTGGTTGCGCTGGTGCTGATCCCGTTCGTGCTGCTCGGGCTGGCCGTGCGGCCGGTGTTGACCCGGCTGCGTCGGCTGCGGCGGGCGGCGGTGGCGTTGCAACGGCACGCGGATGAGGCCGCGGCGCTCCAGACGACCGCGGTGGCGCTGCAGGCACGGGCCGAAGGGTTGCAGGAACAGCTGGCGACCATCCAGCAGCGGGCCGCCGCGGTCCGGTCCCGCCGCGGCGGGTAGCGACCCGCGCCGCCCACGGCGGCCCGGGTCGGGGCGAAGCGGCCTGCCGGGAACATCCGCGGTTGGCCTAGACTTCACCCAGCCGGCATGGTCCCGTAGCGCCCGGCGGGTGGCAACGCCGCCGGACGCACGTACGATGGCTGCGACACCACCTGCCCGACACCGAGAGACCGGAGCTTCCCATGGGTGCCCTAAGGCCATGGCACATCGCCGTACTCGTGGTCGTGCTGATCCTGCTCTTCGGCGCGAAGCGGCTCCCCGACGCGGCCCGCTCGCTGGGCCGTTCGCTGCGGATCATCAAGGCCGAGACGAAGAGCCTGCACGACGACGACCATGACCTGGCCGAGAAGGCCGATGCCCAGGCTGGCTACCAGCCGCTGCCGCCGCAGCAGCAGGTGCAGCAGGGGCAGCCGTACCCCCAGCAGCCGCCCTACCCGGCCCCACCACAGCAGCAGCCGGTCGTTGACCCGGTGCAGCGCACCCGCGACAACTGATCGAGGGGCCCGACCACCGTGGCCTTCGCCCTGCGTAAACGCGGCCCGAGTAGTTTCCAGCGGGCCTCGGAAGGCTCGATGACGCTGGTCGAGCACGTCCGTGAGCTGCGCAACCGGCTGTTCAAGGCGTCGCTGGCGATCCTGATCGGCTTCGGCATCGGCCTCTGGCTCGCCGGGCCGGTGCGTGGCATCCTGCAGCGGCCCTACTGCGAACTTCCGCAGGCGCAGACCACCGACGGCGCCTGCGACTTCGTGCAGCTCGGTCCCGCTGACCTCTTCCTGCTCAACCTCAAGATCGGTCTGTGGGTGGGGCTGATCCTCGCCGCGCCGGTGTGGCTGTACCAGCTGTGGGCCTTCATCGCCCCCGGCCTACACAAGCACGAGCGGCGCTACGCGTACGCCTTTACCGCGCTCGCCGCGCCGCTGTTCGCCGCCGGCGCGGTGCTGGCGTACTTCGTGACCTCCAAGGGCCTGGAGTTCCTGCTGCAGGTCTCCGGCCCCGAGATCAATACCACTCTCGACATCACCCGGTACATCTCGTTCGTCACCAACCTGATCCTGCTGTTCGGGGTGGCGTTCGAGTTCCCGCTGATCGTGTTGATGCTCAACTTCGTCGGCGTGGCCAGCGCGAAGCGGTTGCTCGGCTGGTGGCGGGTGGCGGTGTTCGTGTTCTTCGCCTTCGCGGCGGTGGTCACGCCCACGCCCGACCCGTTCGGTATGACCGCGTTGGCGTTGTGCCTGTGTGCCCTCTACTTCGCGGCCGTCGGTGTCGCGTTCCTCAACGACAAACGTCGGGGCCGCGGCAAGGAGACCTACGCCGACCTCGCCGACGACGAGGCGTCGCCGCTGGCGGAGGGGAGTGACCCGATCGAGGCGAGCGCCCCGGTTGGGGCGCCGGAGTCGGTCGCGGAGCCGGAGCCGGTCGCCAAGCCCACGCCGATCGAGCGCCGCTACGACGACATGACATGACCTGATGCTGGTGCCCCTGCCCGCCAGCGGCGTCGGGTGGGGGTGCGGCGCCGGTCCCGTCCCGGTACGGTGCACGCCGTGACCGCAGTCGATTTTGCCGGTACCGGTCGTCCGGTCGCCGTCCTGGCCAACCCGAGCGCCGGTCGGGGACGCCACCGCGGGCTGCTGCCCACCGTGGTGCACCGGCTGGCGGCCGGCGGTCATCCGGTGCGGGTGCTCGCGGCGGGGACTCCGGCGGAGGCTCAGGCGGCCTGTCGCGCGGCGGTGGCCGACGGCGCGGTAGCGCTGGTCGCGGTCGGCGGTGACGGGACCGCGCACCTGGCGCTACAGGCGGTGGCGGGCACTGCGGTGCCGTTCGCGGTGGTGCCGGCGGGGACCGGGAACGACTTCGCCGGTGACACCGGCTTCCCGACCGACCCCCTCGCCGCGGCCGACGCGATCGCCGCCGCGCTGCGGCACGGCCGCTCCCATCCGATCGACCTGGCCCGCACCACTGCGGCGGACGGCACGCAGCGGTGGTACGGGGCGGTGCTCGCCGCCGGCATCGACGCGATCATCAACGAGCGGGCGAACCGGATGCGGTGGCCCCGTGGCCCGCGCCGTTATGACCTGGCGATCCTGGTGGAGCTGGCCCGGCTGCGGCCCCGCCGTTACACGTTGCGCCTGGACGGGGTGACCCACGAGTTGGACGCCGTGTTGGTGGCGGTCGGCAACTGTGCCCGCTACGGCGGTGGGATGCGGATCTGCCCCGCCGCCGACCCGACCGATGGGCTGCTCGACGTGGTGGTCGGCGGGCGGTTCAACCGGCGGACGCTGCTACGGATCAAACGCCGCATCTATCCGGGTACGCACGTTGACCACCCGCTGGTGCGCAGCTTCCGGGCGCGCACGGTGGAGGTGGCCGCCGCGGGCATCACCGGTTACGCCGACGGGGAGCCGGTGGCCGAACTGCCGATGACGATCACCGCGGCCCCGGCAGCGGTGCGGCTGCTGCGTTGATCGCCGGGGTCAGCCCGGTACCGCCAGGTCCAGCACCGCACCGAGCCCGTTCGGCCGGCCCGCCTCGCCGGGCGGGAGCACCAGCACCGCGCAGCCGGCCGCCACCGCGCCCGCGTCGGCGGGGGTGTCCCCCACCATGAGTACCCGTTCCGGGTCAACAGCCAGCGTCCCGCAGGCGTGCAGGAAGATACCCGGGTCGGGCTTGCAGCGCCCCACCTCGTACGACAGCACGTACCCGTCCACCAGGTCGGCGAGCCCCCAGGCGGCAAAGAGCGGCCGGATGTCGAAGCCGATGTTGCTGACCACACCCACCCGTACCCCGGCGGCACGCAGCGCGGCCAGGGTGGGGGCGGCGTCCGGGTACGGCACCCACCCCTGGGGCACCAGCAACCGCTCGTAGAGTGCGTCGGCGAGCCCATCGATCCCGGCGTCGATCGTCGCCGCGAGTCCGGTGTACGCGCCGCGGTGCGCATGCGGGTACAGGTCCCGGTCGGCCCAGAGTTCGGCCAGCGCGGGCGGGACCCGCTGGGGCAGTGGTCCCCCGGCCCGGCCGGCGGTGACCAGCCGGTCGGCGAGGGCGGTGGCGCGGATCCGGTCCAGCGTGGTTCCACAGCTGGCAGCCGCCGCGGTCACCCAGGCGGTGGCCTCCTCCACCTGCGCGAGGGTCCCGTGGAAGTCGAAGAGCACCGCTTCCACGGGACGGCGGGATGCCGTCGGGGCAACAGCACGACCCGGGGCGGTTGTCTGAGCGGCTTCGGTACGGTCCGGCACGCCGTGCACCCTACCGACCGCCCCGGACGGCCCCGGACGGGACGGCCTCGTGGGGCGTACCGGCGCGGCACGCACTAATCTTGGTCCCATGTCGAGCCCCGCCGAGCGGTACGCCGCGTCCCGTCGCCGGGCCGCACAGGCCCCCCTGTCCCCGGCGTTGGACGAGTTCGCCCTCGACCTCGGCGTCGACCTCGACGATTTTCAGCGGGAGGCCTGCCAGGCGTTGGAGCGCGGCAGCGGCGTCCTGGTCTGCGCCCCCACCGGCGCCGGCAAGACGGTCGTCGGCGAGTTCGCCGTCCACCTGGCGCTGCGGGGTGGGACCTCAGCCGACGCGGGACGCCGCAAGTGCTTCTACACCACCCCGATCAAGGCGTTGTCGAATCAGAAGTACCACGATCTCGTTGACCGGCACGGCGCCGACCAGGTCGGGTTGCTCACCGGTGACAACGCGATCAACGGTGATGCGCCGGTGGTGGTGATGACCACCGAGGTACTGCGCAACATGCTCTACGCCGGCTCGGCGACGCTGCAGGGGCTGGCGTACGTGGTGATGGACGAGGTGCACTACCTCGCCGACCGGTTCCGCGGCGGCGTGTGGGAGGAGGTGATCATCCACCTGCCCGCCTCGGTCACGCTGGTGTCGCTGTCGGCGACGGTGTCCAACGCGGAGGAGTTCGCCGACTGGCTGGTCACGGTGCGCGGCGAGACCGAGGTCGTGGTCAGTGAGCACCGGCCGGTGCCGTTGTGGCAACACATGCTGGTTGGCCGGCGGATGTTCGACCTGTTCCACGACGCCGACGCCGCGCGTAAGCACGATGTGCATCCGGAGTTGCTGCGCTACACCCGGGACACGCTGCGCCGCCTCGAGTTGGGGGAGGGGCGTGGTGCCGGCCCCGGGGGTCGGCGTGGGCCGCGTTGGCGGGGGCCGATGCGCCCGGACATCGTCGACCGGCTGGACCGCGAGGGGCTGCTGCCGGCGATCCTGTTCATCTTCAGCCGTGCCGGCTGCGACGCGGCGGTGCAGCAGTGTCTCGCCGCCGGGCTGCGGCTCACCGGCCCGGAGGAGCGGGCCGAGATCCGTCGGGTGGTGGAGAGCCGGATCACCACCATCCCGGGCGAGGACCTGTCGGTGCTCGGCTACTGGGACTGGCTGGACGGGTTGGAGCGGGGCCTCGCCGCACACCACGCCGGCATGCTGCCGGCGTTCAAGGAGGTCGTCGAGGAACTGTTCGTCCGCGGGCTGGTGAAGGCGGTGTTCGCCACCGAGACCCTCGCGCTGGGCATCAACATGCCGGCCCGCTGCGTGGTGTTGGAACGCCTGGTCAAGTACAACGGCGAGGCGCACGTGGACCTGACGCCCGGCGAGTACACGCAGCTCACCGGCCGCGCCGGCCGCCGTGGCATCGACGTGGAGGGGCACGCCGTGGTGGTCTGGTCCCCGGAGACCGACCCGCGGCACGTGGCCGGCCTGGCATCCACCCGTACCTACCCGCTGCGGTCGAGTTTCCGGCCGTCGTACAACATGGCCGTCAACCTGGTCGGCAGCGTGGGTGCGGAGCCGGCCCGGGCGTTGCTGGAATCCTCGTTCGCGCAGTTCCAGGCGGACCGGTCGGTGGTCGGGCTGGCGCGGCAGGTCCAGCGCAACACCGAGACGGTCCAGGCGTACGGCGTGGAGGCGGCCTGCCAGCACGGTGACTTCGACGCCTACTTCGCGATCCGGGTGGCGATCGCCGACCGGGAGCGGGAGTTGGCCCGGCAGGGGCAGAGCCAGCGGAAGGCGGCGGCGATCGTCTCGCTGGAGCGGCTGCGGGTCGGCGACGTGATCCGGGTGCCGTCCGGCCGGCGCGCCGGCCTCGCGGTGGTGCTGGACCCGGCGGCCGCCGGCTTCGGGGAGCCCCGTCCGTTGGTGCTGACCCAGGACCGCTGGGCGGGCCGGGTGGGCCCGGGTGACTTCACCACCCCGGCGGAGGTGCTCACCCGGATCCGGGTGCCCAAACACTTCAACCACCGCTCCCCGGCCGCGCGCCGGGACCTGGCCGCCGCGGTCAGCGGCACCGGGCTGAACCGGCACGGCAGCCGGCGGGGTGGCCGGTCGCGGCGCGGTGGCGGGGAGGACGACCGGCTGGTGCAGCTCCGCGCCGAACTGCGCCGCCACCCGTGCCACGCCTGCCCGGAACGGGAGGAGCATGCCCGCTGGGCGGAGCGTCGCCGCCGGCTGGAGAAGGACACCGAGGAGCTGCGGCAGCGGGTGACCGGCCGGACCGGTTCCCTGGCCCGCACCTTCGACCGGATCGTGGCGCTGTTGACGGCCCGCGGCTACCTGGCCGTCGACGGGGGCGTCACCGATGCCGGTCGGATGTTGAGCCGGATCTGGACGGAGGCGGATCTGCTGGTCGCCGAGTGCCTGCGTCGTGGCGTGTGGAATGGGCTCAGCCCGGCCGAGTTGGCGGCGGCGGTGTCGGTGGTGGTCTTCGAGGCCCGCCGGGACGTTGACGAGCGCGCGTCGCTGCCGCGGGGCGCGGTGGCGACGGCGGTTGACGAGACGTTGAAGCTGTGGGGGGAGATCGAGGCCGACGAGGCGGCACAGGGGCTGACCGTGACCCGGGAGCCGGATCTCGGCTTCGCCTGGCCGGTCTACCGCTGGGCCCGCGGGGAGCCACTCGCGAAGGTCCTCGTCAGTGGCCACATCGACGGCGAGATGCCGGCCGGCGACTTCGTCCGCTGGGCCCGGCAGGTGGTGGACCTGCTCGGCCAGCTGGCCGAATCCGGCGGCGCCTCGTCCGAGCTGCGCAGCACCGCGCGGCACGCCATCATTGCGGTGAACCGCGGGGTGCTCTCCTACCAGGCCACCGCCTGACGAGTCAGCTCTCGTCCGGCACCGCACCGTCTCGCCCACCGCACCGTCTCCAGCACCGCGCGCGTGGTGCGGCTGGCGGCGGCGGTCAGTCGGCGCGGTGGGCCAGGGCGTCGACCAGGCGCCGGACGGCGCCGGCGAGATTCCACCGCTCGGCGAGGTCGAGCAGCCGAGCGGGGTCGGCCGGTGCGGCCGGCAGGTCGGTGGGCAGTGCCGGCAGCGGCACATCGAGGGCGACCCGGACCACCGTCGGCGCGACGGCCAGGTACTCCCGCGCGGCGCTGAGTTTCGCCCGTAGCCCCGGCGCGAAACCGGCAGCCGGATCGTCCAGGGCGGCGAGCACACCGGCGATGTCGCCGTACCGGTCAACGAGCCGGGCCGCGGTCTTCTCGCCGACGCCGGAAACCCCCGGCAGACCGTCGCTGGGGTCACCACGCAGCGCGGCGAAGTCGGCGTAGCGGGCGGCGGGCACCCCGTATCGGGCCTGGACCGCAGCGTCGTCGCAGTCTGCCAGCTTCGCCACCCCCCGACCGACATAGAGCAGCCGCACCCGGCGGGCGTCATCGACCAGCTGGAACAGGTCGCGGTCACCGGAGACCACCTCGACGGGGCCCGGCTGGGTGACCGAGAGGGTGCCGAGCACGTCGTCGGCCTCGTAGCCGGTGGCGCCGACGCTGGTGATGCCGAGCGCGTCGAGCACGTCGAGGATCACCGGGACCTGCGGACTCAGCGTGTCGGGAACCACCTCACCCCCCTCCGGCGCCACCCGGTGCGCCTTGTACGACGGCAGGAGGGCCACCCGCCACTGGGGTCGCCAGTCGTGGTCCATCGCGCACACCATCCGGCCCGGCCGGCGGGTGCGGACCAGGCTCGCCAACATGTCGAGGAAGCCGCGGACCGCGTTGACCGGCTGGCCGTCGGGTCCGACGGCGGCGGACTCCGGGATGCCGAAGTATGCCCGGAAGTAGAGGCTGGGCGCGTCCACGAGCATGAGCGGGGCTGGCATGCGCGACAGCCTGGCACACCGCACCGACATCGGCGTGGATGCGGGCAGCGGGGGACCCGGCGGACGGCGTCCGCTGCGCGTTCCGGTGCCGCGGCGGTGCGGTGAACCGAACGACCGTTAAGCTGGTGGGTGCGACGGCTCAACCCCACCCCCACGGAGCTCATCAACCCATGACTGTCGACCGGATCCTCCCCACCGACGAGGCCCACGACCTGCTGGACCTGGCCACCGAACTCGCCGACCGGGAGCTCGCGCCGAAGGCCACCGACCACGAGGAGCGCGCCGAGTTCCCCCGGGAGGTGCTGCGTACCCTGGGCCGGTCGGGCCTGCTCGGCCTGCCGTACGCGGAGGAGTACGGCGGCGCCGCCCAGCCGTACGAGGTGTACCTGCAGGTGTTGGAGATCATGGCCAGCCGCTGGCTCGCGGCCGCCGAGGCGATCAGCGTCCACACCCTCTCCTGCTTCCCGCTCGCCGAGTACGGCACGGCGCAGCAGCGGAAGTTGCTGCCCGAACTGATCGGTGGGGAGTTGCTGGGCGCGTACTGCCTCTCCGAGCCGCAGGGCGGTTCGGATGCCGCGAGTCTGACCACCCGGGCCGTCCTCGACGGCGAGGAGTACGTCGTCTCCGGCACGAAGGCGTGGATCACGCACGCCCACGTGGCGGACTTCTACAACATCTTCTGCCGTACCGGCGGTGCCGGCGCGTCGGGCATCTCCTGCCTGCTCGCGGACCGGAACCTGCCCGGGATCGAGCCACAACTGCCGGAGCGCACGATGGGGCTGCACGCTTCCCCGGTGGCGCAGGTCGTCTTCGATGGGACGCGGGTGCCGGCGGAGCGGCTGATCGGCGGGGAGGGCAGGGGCTTCGGCATCGCGATGTCCGCGCTGGACTCGGGCCGGCTGGGGATCGCGGCCTGCGCGGTTGGCCTGGCCCAGGCGGCGCTGGACTACGCGGTCGGTTATGCCCGGGAGCGGCAGCAGTTCGGCCGGGCGATCGTCGACTTCCAGGGGTTGGGATTCCTGCTCGCTGATGCCGCCACCCAGATCTCGGCGGCCCGGGCGCTGATGCTGGCGGCGGCGCGGCTGCGTGACGCCGGCCGGCCGTACTCGATCGAGGCGGCGAAGGCGAAGCTGTTCGCCACCGATGTGGCCATGCGGGTGACCACCGACGCGGTGCAGGTGCTGGGCGGCGCGGGCTACGTCGCTGATCACCCGGTGGAGCGGTACATGCGTGAGGCGAAGGTGCTGCAGATTGTGGAGGGGACCAACCAGATCCAGCGTCTGGTCATCTCCAGGGCGCTGGCGAAGGGCTGACGGAGGGGGCGGGCCTGCGGCCGCGCCGTGTTCTGGTGGCCCAGCGTCGCGTGGTGGGCCTTTTCCCGGTAGGTTGCTCGCCGTGGAGGAGATCGACCGGGCTATCGTCGCGGAGCTGGCCGTGGACGGCCGGCTGTCCTATACCGATCTCGCGGAGCGGGTGGGGTTGTCGGTCTCCGCGGTGCACCAGCGGGTCCGCCGGCTGGAGCAGCGCGGGGTCATCAGCGGGTATACGGCCCGGGTGTCCTTCGAGGCGCTGGACCTACCACTGACGGCATTTGTGGCGATTCGGCCGTTTGATCCCTCGCAGCCGGATGACGCGCCGGAGCGGCTGGCCCACCTACCGGAGATCGATTCGTGTTACTCGGTCGCGGGGGAGGACTTCTACCTGCTGTTGCTGCGGGTCGCCGGGCCGACCGACCTGGAGCGGGTGCTGCAGGAGATCCGGATGGCGGCGAGTGTGACCACGCGGACCACGGTGGTGTTGTCGACGCCGTACGAGGGCCGGCCGCCGAAGTTCACTGCCCAGCGGGCTAGGCGGTTGCGGCCGCGGGGGCCGGGGGAGCCGGCTGGTTCCACCGAAGGATGACCGGCCGGCCGTGTTCGTGGCCGAGCACGCTGACGGTCGCGGTTTCCAGCCGGAACAGGGCCCCGGCGGAGGGCGGTAGGCCGAGCCACCGGGCGGTGAGCACCCGGAGGCTGTGCGCGTGTCCGACCACGGCGACGGTTCCGTGGTCGAGGACGGGGCCCAGTCGGGTGAGGAGTCGGCCGAGCCGCGCACCGACCTGGCGGGGAGACTCCCCACCGGGGCAGCCGTCGGTCCAGAGGTTCCAGTCGGGATCTTCTTCGTGGACCTCGGCGGTGGTGCGTCCTTCGATCTCGCCGTAGTTCCACTCGGCGAGGTCGTTGTCCGTCCCGGTCGAGGTGAGGCCGGCGAGCCGCGCGGTGCGTACCGCGCGGGCGCAGGGGCTGGTCAGGACGGTGGCGAAGCGCCGGCCGGTGAGCATCGGGCCGAGTGCGCGGGCTTGCCGTTCGCCGTCGGGGGTCAGCGCGAGGTCGGTGTACGAGGTGTGCCGCCGACGGGCGCTCCACGTGGTCTCACCGTGTCTGATCAGGAGGAGCTCACCCATGCGTTCAGTCAACCATCGGGACCGCGATCCTTCCTGGCTAGCGTCCTAGGATGCACAACGCGATGTGTCCCCACACACTGGCCCAGACGAATAGCCGCCATCGACACGGGAAACCCGATGGCCGAAACGCCACGAGGGGAGAGCGGAGATGGGCTTCGCCGCCAAGACGAAGAACCTGGTGGACGAGCTGACCGGCGCCACCAAGGAACGGGTGGGCGATGTCTGCGGCGACGAGCGGCTGCGGGTCGAAGGGGTCCAGCAGCGGGACGACGCCCGTGCTCGCCAGGCCAGGGAGGAGCGCGCTGAGCAGTCGGATCAGACTGGGGCGCGGTGACGGGACCGCTTGACCACGACGGCCCGGCAGCACCTTCCTGCCGGGCCGTCGTTGTGGCGACTGGTTTGGCCACGGCCGGATCGCCGTTGGCCGCTGCCGCCCACGGGGTCACCCGGGCGGCGGATCGTGGTGGGTCAGTCGTCGCGGTGGGCCGCCCACCAGGCCTGACCGGTCTCGGGCAGGGTGTCGATCGGGTCGTAGTACGCGTACCGCTTGTTGAGCGCCTCCAGGTCAGCGGACTCGATGGAGGTGCGGTAGTTCTTGGTCCAGTACGAGATGCCCCGCTCTCGGTCGTATTCGGTGAGCATGTGCACCCAGCGCTTGCCGACGAAGGGGACATCGCAGACGATTCGCGGAGTGGCGTAGCCGGGCAGGTAGCCCATGATGTCGTGTTGGAGTTGTTGGGCGTGGCTGACCGGGACCCGCCAGTGCTCGGCGTTGGGGATCATGTCGCACAGGTAGAAGTAGTACGGCAGGATGCCGGCTTCGCCCTGCAACGCGAAGCAGAGATCAAGTAGGTCGGGCGTGGTGGCGTTGACGCCGCGCATGAGCACGCCCTGGTTGCGGACGTCGCGAACTCCGACGTTCAGGGCGGTCTGGGCGGCCTTGGCGACCAGCGGGGTGAGGGACTGGGCGTGGTTGACATGGGTGTGGATCGCGAGGTTGACGCCGCGGCGCGCGGCGGTGCGGGCGACCCGCTCGAGGCCTTCGACAACATCAGCCCGGAGCCAGTGCTGGGGCAGGCCCATCAGGGCCTTGGTGGCGAGCCGGATGTCGCGCACGGTCTCGATGTCGAGCAGGCGCATCAGATACGACTCGAGGTTCTTCCACGGCACGTTGGCCACGTCACCGCCGGAGACGACGACGTCGCGGACGCCCGGGTGGGCCCGGAGGTAGGTGATGTGGGCGTCGTAGCGGTCGACGGGTTTGAGGGTGAGTTTGAGTTTGTCGATGGCGGGGGTGGAGTTGCCGACCAGGTCCATCCGGGTGCAGTGCCCGCAGTACTGCGGGCAGGTGGAGAGTAGTTCGGCGAGTACTTTGGTGGGGTAGCGGTGGGTGAGGCCCTCGGCGACCCACATGTCGTGTTCGTGGAGGGAGTCGCGGCTGGCGTACGGGTGCGAGGGCCAGTCGGTGCGTCGGTCGGAGGCGACGGGGACCATGTAGCGCCGGATCGGGTCGGCGTAGAGGGCGTCGGTGGTCATCGCCTCGAAGGGCACCATGGTGTTGAGCATCTGGGGTGGCAACAGCATGGACATGGTGGCCAGGGCCTTTTGGTCGGCTTCCAGGTCGGCGTAGAAGGTCTCGCCTACGAGGTCGCCGAGGACGGCGCGGAGCTGCTTTATGTTCTTGATGCAGTTGGTGCGTTGCCATTGGGCGGATTCCCACTGGTCGCGGCTGATGTGGCGCCAGCCGGGGAAGCGGGTCCAGTCGGGTTCGACGAGGGGGGCTCGTCGGTATTCGTAGGGTTGGCCCGTGGTGGGGGCGGCGGCTGCAGGCTGGGCTGCGGAGATGGTTTCCGCGGGGTGGGTCTGGGTCACGGCCCCCTCCTTCTGGGTGGTGGTGTGGATGATCAGTGACTCCGTAGGTCTGGAAATTATCCGGTGAAGTAACTATTCTGCCGTAAGTTTTCCCGCTTTGCGAGTCGCGGTCCGGGCTTCAGGCGGCTGGACAGGGAGGTCGGCGTGATTTCACCGGTGGGTTTGCACCGCGTTCTGGAGCCCGCGGGGGTGCTGCCGCAGGGGGCTTGGCGACTGGACGCGAGTCCGGCGGTCGCCCCGAACGAGGTACGGATCCGGGTGGAGCGGCTGAACCTGGACGCGGCGAGCTTTCGGCAGTTGTGGGAGAAGCACGGCGGGGACGGCGCCCGGATCCGTGCCGAGGTGCTGGAGATCATCGCCGCGCGGGGCAAGATGCAGAACCCGGTGACCGGCTCGGGTGGCATGTTGATTGGCACGGTTGAGGAGGCTGGTCGGCGGTCGCCGCTGGGGCTGCGGGTGGGCGACCGGGTGGCGACTCTGGTGTCGCTGACGCTGACCCCGTTGGCCGTCGCGGATGGGCTGGCCCGGTGGGATGGGCGCAGTGCGCAGGTCCCGTGTGACGGTCATGCGATCCTGTTTGCCCGCTCCATCGCGGCGGTACTGCCGGGGGATCTGCATCCGGAGTTGTCGCTCGCCGCGCTGGATGTGTGCGGGGCTCCGGCGTTGACCGCGCGGGTGGTGGAGCGGTATGTGGCCGGGCGGGAGGGGGCGGCCGGGCAGGTCAGCGTCGCGGTGATTGGCGGTGCGGGCAAGAGTGGGTCGCTGTCGCTGGCTGCGGCGCGGCGGGCGGGCGCGGCGCGGACCGTCGGGGTGGTGCCGGTGGCGGGGGAGCGGGACGCGTTGGCGGCGGCGGGGTTGGCCGATGCGGTGGTGTTGGCCGATGCGCGGGATCCGGTGGCGCTGTCGACGGCGGTGACGTCGGCGCTGGGGGTGCCGGCGGATGTGACGGTGGTGTGTGTGGATGCGCCGGGTTGTGAGCATGGGGCGGTGTTGGCCACGGCTGACGGTGGCACGGTGGTGTTCTTCTCGATGGCGACGAGTTTCGCGGCGGCGGCGTTGGGCGCGGAGGGCCTGGCGGCGGATGTGACGATGCTGGTGGGTAACGGGTATGCGCCGGGGCACGCGGAGTTCGCGTTGGATCTGGTGCGGGGCGAACCGGGGGTGCGTCGTCTCTTCGAGGCGCGGCTGGCGGCAGACTGATTGCCATGACGAACCCCTCGACGTTGTACCGCGGCGGTGTGCTGCATTGTCCTGCTGACCCGGGTGCGACTGCCTTGTTGGTCGCCGATGGCCGGATTTCCTGGTTGGGTGCGGACGCTGATGCGCCGGTGGCCGATCAGGTGGTGGAGCTGGATGGGGCGTTGGTGACGCCGGCGTTCGTGGACGCGCATGTGCACACGACCGACACCGGGTTGGGGCTGTCGGGGCTGGACGTGTCGGGCGTGCGGTCGGGGCGGGAGTTGTTGGCGGCGGTGGCGGCGTTCGCCGAGGGGTTGCCGCCTGATGGTGTGGTGCTGGGGCATGGCTGGGACGAGTCGATCTGGCCGGTGCCGGTGCCTCCGGGGGCGGAGGAGTTGGGCCGGGCGGCGGCCGGGCGGCAGGTGTATCTGTCGCAGGCGTCGATGCATTCGGCGGTGGTGTCGACGGCGTTGTTGGCTGCGTGTCCGGGGGTGGTTGCCGCGGCTGGTTTCGACGAGTCGGGGTGGTTGCGGCGGGATGCGCATCATGTGGTGCGGGCGGCGGCGTTCGGCACGGTTGGTCGGGTGCAGCGGGCGGCGGCGCAGCGGGCGGCGTTGGCGCATGCGGCGTCGTTGGGGGTCGCGGCGGTGCATGAGTGTGGTGGGCCGGAGATTTCTGGCGAGGAGGATTTCACGGGGTTGTTGGGGATCTCCGGGGTGGGGGTGCCGGAGGTGTACGGGTACTGGGGTGAGTTGGGTGGGGCGCAGCGGGCGCGGGAGTTGGGTGCGGTGGGCGCTGGTGGGGATGTCTTCGCTGATGGGGCGTTGGGGGCGCAGACGGCGCAGCTGACGGTGCCGTATGCGGATGGGGGTGGGCGCGGGTACGGGTATCTGTCGACCGAGCAGGTGCGGGATCACTTGTTGGGGTGCGCGAGGTACGGGGTGCAGGGGGGTTTTCACGCGATTGGGGATGCGGCGATCGCGACGGTGTTGGCGGGGTTCGCGGCGGTGGCCCAGCGGCTGGGCACGGATCGGGTGCGGGCGGCTCGGCATCGCGTGGAGCATGCGGAGCTCGTGAACAAGCAGACGATCGCCGGGTTTGTGGAGTATGGCGTGGTGGCGTCGGTGCAGCCGGCGTTTGACCGGTTGTGGGGTGGTGCGGGTCGGATGTATGAGTCGCGGTTGGGGCCGGATCGGTCGTTGGCCGCTAATCCCTTTGGGGCGATGCATTCGGTGGGGGTGTCGTTGGCGTTCGGGTCGGATTCGCCGGTGACTCCGGTGGATCCGTGGGGGTCGGTGCGGGCGGCGGTGGCGCATCACAATCCGGCGCAGCGGATGAGTGTGCGAGCGGCTTTCGCGGCGCATTCGCGGGGTGGCTGGCGTGCGGTGCGGCGGGATGGTGACGGGGTGTTGGCGTTGGGCGCGCCGGCGACGTTCGCGGTGTGGGACACCCCGGCGGGCGTGGAGCGGGGATTGCCGGTGTTGCAGGCGGAGGATCCGGAGGTGCGGGGTGCTTCGGACCCGACGCCGTTGCCGGTGTGTCGACGTACGGTGCTGCGTGGTGCCGTGATCTATGGGGAGGGCGGCTTGTGAGCGGGAAGCTCGATCTGGATCCGGTGTTGGTGGCGCGGGCGCGGGAGTTGGCTGCTCGGGCTGGGGCGCCGGTGGTGGAGTTGGCGCGTAGCCACACGACGGTGTCGGTGGAGCGGGCGGTGCTGCGGCTGGCCGGGGTGCAGGGGGCGGATCCGGATGGGATTCCGTGGGTGAACCGGTTGGTGGATGCGGTGGTCGCGGATGTGGGCTTGGGGCATGGGGTGGCTGCTCCGGTCTTCGATGCCCTGGCGCGGGAGCAGTTGGCGGATGTGACGCTGTTGGCGCAGAAGGCGGCGGCCGGGTCGGTGCGGTTTGAGGTTCCGGCGGGGCGGGCGGCGACGGCGTCGCGGCGGGCGTCGCGGCGGGCGGTCGCGGCGGGGGTGCGGCGGATTGATCGGCGGCGGGCCGAGCGGGAGCGGTTGGTGCGACGGTTCGGGGATCCGCCGCGGCGGCCGTGGATCTATCTGATCGTGGCGACAGGGGATATTTACGAGGATATTCCGCAGGCGCAGGCGGCGGCTCGGGCGGGGGCGGATGCGATCGCGGTGATCCGGTCTACGGGGCAGTCGTTGTTGGATTATGTGCCGGAGGGTGCGACTCGGGAGGGTTTTGCCGGTACGTATGCGACGCAGGAGAATTTCCGGTTGATGCGGGCGGCGTTGGATGAGTCGTCGCGGGAGTTGGGCCGGTATGTGCGGTTGACGAATTACGCGTCGGGGCTGTGTATGCCGGAGATGGCGGCGTTGGCGGGCCTTGAGCGGCTGGACATGATGTTGAACGATTCGATGTATGGCATCTTGTTCCGGGATATCAATCCGATCCGTACCTTTGTCGATCAGCGCTTCTCCCGGCAGGTGCACGCCCGGGCGGGGATCATCATCAATACCGGTGAGGACAACTACCTGACGACTGCCGATGCGGTGGACGAGGCGCACACGGTGACGGTGTCGCAGCTGCTCAATGAGTACTTCGCGCATGAGGCGGGGTTGGCGGACTGGCAGGTGGGGTTGGGGCACGCGTTCGAGGTCAACCCGGATGTGCCGGAGTCGTTGCGGTTGGAGTTGGCGCATGCGCTGTTGGCGCGGGAGTTGTTCCCGGATGCGCCGTTGAAGTGGATGCCGCCGACGAAGCACATGACCGGGGATGTGTTTCGGGGCAACCTGCTCGACGGCTTCTTCAACCTGGTGGGGGCGCTGACCGGGCAGGGGATTTTGCTGGTGGGGATGATGACCGAGGCGGTGGTGACGCCGTGGCTGTCGGATCGGGACATCGCCCTGCAGAACGTCCGGTATGTGCTGGGTGCCGCGGGTGGGCTGCATGAGGATTTCGTGCCGGCGCCGGGCGGGTTCATTCAGCAGCGGGCACACCAGGTGTTGGGTTCGGCGGTGGAGTTGTTGGAGCGGGTCGGGGAGCAGTCGTTGCTGACGGCGATCGGCGAGGGCACGTTCGGGATCATGAAGCGGCCGGCGGACCGGGGTAGGGGGTTGGACGGGGTGGCGCGGCACGAGGGCGACTACTACAACCCGGCAGTGGAGATCCTGGAAGGGGCGGGGTCGTGACAGTTGTGCCGGAGCAGGCGGTGGTGCCGGAGAAGCAGGTCGTGCGGCCGTACGGGGACACGACCGGTGACGGCATGGTGCAGGTGTCGTTCACGTTGCCGCTGCCGCATGACAAGCGGGCCGAGGGTGCGGCGATCCAGCTGGCCGGGAAGATGGGCATTGACCCGGCGATGCTGGTGCATGCCCGGCCGATGGGGGACGGGTTCACCTTCTTCGTGGTGTACGGGCGGGTGAACCATCTGGTGGACACCTCGGCGGTGCGGGTGGTGGAGCGGGACTTTCCGTTGCTGTCGGCGAAGGAGGTCAACGCGATGGTCAAGCGGCAGCTGCGGCGGAAGCTGTCGGTGGTGGGGGCGTGCATCGGCACCGACGCGCACACCGTGGGGATCGACGCGATTCTCAACGTCAAGGGCGTTGCCGGGGAGAAGGGGCTGGAGTACTACCGGGAGTTGCGGGTCAGCAATCTGGGCGCGCAGGTGGGGGTGCCGGATCTGGTGGCGGCGGC
The DNA here is from genome assembly GCF_013416675.1 of Salinispora sp. H7-4. NCBI lineage: Bacteria > Bacillati > Actinomycetota > Actinomycetes > Micromonosporales > Micromonosporaceae > Salinispora > Salinispora sp. H7-4. The sequence continues at coordinate 136,475 of NZ_JABZED010000002.1, read as the reverse complement.
TCGGGCGGAGCGGGCGGATGCGGTGCTGGTGTCGCAGGTGGTCACGCAGCGGGATGCGCATCTGCACAACACGCGGGAGATGTCGGCGGCGGTTCGGGAGGCGTGGCCGGCGGGGAAGCGGCCGTTGTTGATTGTCGGTGGGCCGCGTTTCGACGAGGCGATGACCGCCGAGTTGGGGGTGGACCGGATCTTCGGCCGTGGCACCACTCCGGGTGAGGTGGCCTCTTACCTGGTTCATGCGTTGATCACGAGCCGGAGGGCGGCGACGGTATGAGTGACCCGAGGGTCGGGGTGACGGTGACGCACCGGAGGTATGTGCCCTACTCGCATGCGCACTACGCGGGCAGTCTGGTCGACGGGGCGTACGCGTTGGGTCTGTTCGGGGATGTCGCCACGGAGGTCTGCATCCGGACCGACGGGGATGAGGGGTTGTTCGCTGGCTATGCGGACGTGCAGTTCCTGGCGCCGGTGCGCGCCGGTGACGTGGTGGAGGTGACCGGACGGGTCACCCGGGTGGGTACACGCAGCCGCACCCTGCAGTTGAGCTGTGTGGTGGTGTGTCGGGCCTGTCCGGGGCTGGGGGAGTCCGCCGCGCAGGTGTGTGATCCGCCGATCGTGGCGGTTTCTGCGACGGGCACCGTGGTCGTGCCGCCAGTGGCGTGAACATCGCGATCTGCGCCGATGTCGGCTCCACGTACACGAAGGTGGCGGTGGTCGATCTCGACGGCGCGGGTCTGGTGGCGACGGCGGCGGCGCCCACCACGGTGGGCAGTGACGTGTTGCGGGGGTTGGACGCGGCGGTCGCGGCGGCGACCGACGGCCTGCCGGTGGGGGACGCGCCGTGGTACGTGTGTTCGTCTGCCGGGGGCGGGCTGCGGTTGGCGGTGGTCGGCTACGAACAGTTGGTGACCGCGCAGGCGGGCCGTCGGGTGGGGCTGTCGGCGGGGGCGAACGTGGTGCATGTGGCTGCGGGTCGGCTCGGCGCGGCGGGTCTCGCGGCGGTGCGGGCGGCCCGCCCGGATGTGCTGCTGCTGGTCGGCGGCACCGACGGCGGCGACGCGGAGACGTTGACGCACAACGCGACCCGGCTGGCGCGGGCCCGCTGGCGGGTTCCGGTGGTCCTCGCCGGTAACGCCGAGGTCCGCGACGACCTGGTGTCGATGCTGGTGTCGGCGCGGGTGCCGGTGACCGTGGCGGAGAATGTGCTGCCCCGGATCGGGGCGTTGGCGCCGGCTGGGGCGCGGGCGGCGATCCGTGCGGTGTTCCTGCGGCATGTGATCGGCGGTAAGCGGCTGTCGCGGGGTCCACGGTTTCCGCGGCTGGTGCGGGCGGCTACCCCGGATGCGGTGCTGACCGGCGTGGAATTGCTCGCGGACACGCTCGGCGGTGACCTGGCGGTGGTGGATGTCGGTGGGGCGACCACCGACGTGTACTCGGTGCTGACGCCGGATGAGCGGGAGAGCGGGCCGGGTCGGGAGGTGGCGGGCAGCCTGTGGCGGGCCCGTACCGTCGAGGGGGACCTGGGGGTGCGGTGGAGCGCGCCGGGTGTGGTGCGGGCAGCGGTGGAGGAGCGGCTGCTCGACGCGGCCGACGCCGAGGTGTTGGCGGTGGCGGCGCGGCGGCGCGCCGACGACCCGGCGTATCTTCCGGTGGACGGGGTGCAGCGGGCGACAGATACGCGGCTGGCTGCCCTGGCGGCGACGGTGGCGTTGCGGCGGCACGCCCGCGGGGCGGCCACCGGTGAGCGCGCGGGACGGGATCTGCGGGATGTCCGGCTACTGGTCGGTTCGGGTGGGGTGCTCCGGCATGCCGGGTCCGCGGACGCCGCGGGGGTGCTCGCCGGGGTGCTCGCCGACTACGCCGGCGGGTGGCCGTTACCGCGCGCCGCCCGGCCGGTGGTTGACGTGGATTATGTGCTGGCCGCCGCCGGGTTGCTCGGCGCCGAGCAACCGGTCGCGGCGCGCGCTCTGGTTGACCGGTTGCGCTCTGGTTGACCGGTTGCGCGCGGGGGTCCCTGGTTGCCCGATCTGCGGGTCGCTCGGTGCGGCCCGGCCGGCGCGGATGGCGCGACACGCCGGGTGGTGGCGACGACTCGTCGGGGCCGGGTTGACAGCGCCCCGGGGGGAGCACGTACCGTCTTTGAGTCCTACTACGGGAAGCGGCTGTTGTTCGCTTCGTCCCTTCGTCCGCTGGCCGAGCGACACCGAGTGTGTGGTCGCGGCGGCCAGGTCCAGCGGGCGGGGGTCGGCGGGGCGGCGCGGACCGGCCGCGGTTACCGGTGTACGGGCAGGGTGAGAGGCACGGCCAGTAGACAACGGCCAGGCGGGGGCAGCCAGTCTGCCGTCCGGTCGGTCCGAAGGTCGGCGCGTCCCATTCTCGCCCCACCGGCCGGGAAGGGCCTGGGAGCATCGGGGTGCGGCGGTTGCCGTACCCCGATTTCCGTTTACCCGGGGTGCCGGTCGAGGTGAGGCCGCCGTGGTCTGCACTGGCGAAGCGGTGCGGATCAGGCCGGGTACCCTTCGGCAGGTGATCGTGGACATGCCGGCGACGGCTGTGGGAATGATGCGGGAACGTCGGCTGCCGCTGCCGCTTGCGATCGTGGCGGCGGTCGGTGGGGGCGTGGCGATGTTGCTGGCGTTTCCGCCGTACGGGGTGTGGCCGCTGGCGGCGGTCGGGGTGGCCCTGCTGGCCGGTGCCACCCACCGTCGGCGTCCGCGCGCCGGTGCTGGCCTCGGGTTCCTGACCGGGGTGGCGTTTTTCGCCCCGCTGCTGGGTTGGGCCAACCTGCACACCGGCTCCTTGCCGTGGGTGCTGCTGTCGCTGTTGCAGGCCGGCTATCTGGCGCTGCTCGGCGCGGCCACCGCGTGGGTTTCTCCGCTGGTTGACCGGTTCCGGTGGGGGTGGCCGGTGGTGACCGGGGTGCTGTGGGTGGCGCAGGAGGCGCTGCGTGATCGCACTCCGTTCGGTGGTTTCCCGTGGGGTCGGCTGGCCTTCAGCCAGGACGGGTCGCCGTTGCTGCGGTTTGCTGCCCTGGGCGGGGCGCCGCTGGTGACCTTCGTGGTCGCGGTGATTGGTGGGCTCCTGGTGGCCGCCGCCTGGGCGGGCTGGGCGGCGTATCGCCACCCGGGCCGACGGTGGTCGCCGGTGGCGGGGGCGGTGGTGGCGGCGCTGGCGGTGCCGGCTGTGGGGCTGCTCGTGCCGATCCGCGCCGACGGCGGTGGGGAGGCGGTGACGGTGGCGATCGTGCAGGGTAACGTGCCGCGGCTGGGACTGGACTTCAACGCCCAACGGCAGGCGGTGCTGAACAACCACGTCCAGGCCACCGTCGAGCTGGCCGATCAGGTGGCATCCGGCGCCCGCCCCCGCCCTGACCTGGTGGTGTGGCCGGAAAATTCCAGCGACATCGATCCGCTGCAGGATGCTTCCGCCGGGGACCGGATCCAGTCTGCTGCCGACGCGGTGGGTGTGCCGATCCTGATCGGGGCGGTGCTGCGCGGCCCGGACGAGGGGCAGGTACGCAACGCGGGGCTGCTGTGGCGGCCGGGGACCGGCCCGGACCTCGACCAGTTGTACACGAAGCGGCATCCGGTGCCGTTCGCCGAGTATGTGCCGTTTCGTGAGGTGGCCCGCCTGGTCAGCAAGCAGGTTGACCGGGTGCGGTCTGACTTCGTGCCGGGTAGCACCCCGGGCGTGCTGACCACTGGTCCGGTGGTGCTCGGTGATGTGATCTGCTTCGAGGTCGCCTACGACGAGGTGGTCCGGGACACTGTTACCGGTGGGGCACAGCTGCTGGTGGTGCAGACCAACAACGCCACCTTCGATGTGGCTGAGGCCCGGCAGCAGTTGGCCATGGTGCGGCTGCGGGCGGTCGAGCATGGTCGTCCGGCGCTGATGGCCTCGACGGTGGGTGTTTCCGGGTTCGTTTCCCCGGATGGACGGGTAAGCGATGCCACCGAGTTCAACACCCGCGCGATCGTGGTGCGGAAGCTGTACCTGGCCGACGGAGACACCTTCGCGACCCGGGTCGGGTTGTGGCCGGAGGTGGCGCTGACGGTCCTGGCCGTGGCGGCCCTGGCCGCAGCCGGGGTGCGGCGACGTGCCCGCGGTGCGGCGACGGCCGGTACGCCGGCGCGAGGGAGGCAGGACGGTGCGTGACGAGACCGGTCATCCTGGGGTGGGGCGGGTGCTCGTGGTCATCCCGACCTACAACGAGGCCGACAACCTGACCTGGATCGTGGAACGGGTGCGTCGGGCGGTGCCGTCGGTGGACATTCTGGTTGCCGACGACAACAGCCCGGATGGCACCGGTGCCGTCGCCGAGGCCCTCGCCGGTCGGGATCGGCGGGTGCATGTGCTGCACCGGGAGGGCAAGCAGGGGCTCGGTGCCGCCTATCTGGCCGGGTTTGGGTGGGCGCGCCAACGCGGCTACGACGCGGTGGTGGAGATGGACGCCGACGGCTCGCACGCCCCGGAGGACCTGCCGGCGATGCTGGCCGCGGCCCGTGACGCGGACGTGGTGATCGGGTCCCGGTGGACCCGGGGCGCGCAGGTGGTCAACTGGCCGCTGCGGCGGCTGCTGTTGTCGCGCTGCGGCAACCTGTATGCCCGGCTGGCCCTGGGGATGCCGGTCTCCGACGCCACCGGCGGCTACCGGGTGTATCGGCTCAGTGCCCTGGACGCGTTGGACCTGGGGTCGGTGTGCTCGCAGGGGTATTCGTTCCAGGTGGAGTTGTCCCGGCTGGCGCACCGGGCCGGTGCGCGGATCGTGGAGGTGCCGATCACGTTCGCCGAGCGCGAACGCGGTAGCAGCAAGATGAGTCCGTTCATCGTCGCCGAGGCGTTGTGGCGGATCACCGCGTGGGCGGTGGCGGACCGGCGGCTGGCCTTGCGCCGAGGGCTGCACGGCACCCCCACGGGGCAGGTGCGTTGGCCGTAGTGCCCACTGCGCCGGTTCCCCTCCGCTGCCCGGTGGCGCCCGCGCCCCGGCCGCTGGTGGTGCGGGCTGGCGGCGGCGCGGCCGTGTCATGCTGGACGGGCGGGACGACGTACTCCACCCGGGGAGCCGGGTAGTGGGGGCGTGGCGGTCGGGTGGTGAGGTGAGGATGCGCCGGGGACTGAGGTTCGTACCGTTGGCGTTGTTGCTGGCGGCGTTGGTGGAGCTGGCGGTATTCGTGGCCGTGGGCCGGGCTGCCGGGTTCGGGATTGCGGTGCTGGCCGTGTTCGCCGCATCGCTGCTGGGCATGGCGCTGCTGCGCCGGGAGGGGATGCGCGCGTGGCGGGGCTTCCAGACCGCCGCGCGGTCTGGTCAACCGCCGGGCACGCAGGTCACCGATGGGCTGGTGGGGTTGCTCGGCGCGCTGTTGTTGGCCACTCCGGGTCTGCTCAGTGGGGCGCTGGGGCTGGTGCTGCTGGTGCCGCCGGTGCGTCAACTGGCCCGCGCGGGGGTACGACGCACGACGGAGCGGCGAGTGTCGTCGATGGTCGCCGGTGACCTGTTTGGGCCGCGCCGGGTGCGGGTGCACCGGGGCGCCCCGCAACAGCAGCAGCCGGCGGCGGAGCCGACCGTGGTGGACGGCGGCCAGCCCATCGAGGGTGAGATCGTCGAGCCCCGGCAGGGCTGAGCTGCTGCGGCCATCCCGCCCGTGAGACCACTGCACCCGCCCCGGGCGGGATGGCCCAGGGCGGGTGCAGTGTCGGATGGTTCAGGCGCGCCCGCGGCGGGTGCGGACCTCCTTGAGCCGTTCGGCAAGAATGTCCTCCAGCTCGGCGATTGATCGCCGCTCCAACAGCATGTCCCAGTGGGTGCGCGGCGGCTTCGCCTTCTTCTGCTCCGGCTCGTTGCCGTCAACCAGTCGGGCGACGCTGCCGTCGAATTTGCATTCCCAGGTCATCGGGACCTCGGCGTCAACGGCGAACGGCACCTCGAACTGGTGACCCTTGGCGCACAGGTATTCGCGGGTCTGACGCGGCGCGAGCTCGGTGTTACGGTCGGATTCGTAGCTGACCGCGCCCAGACGGCTTCCGCGCAGCATGCGCTCGCCCATGATCGTCTTCCCCTCGGTTGTGGTGCTGGTCTGTTTCGGTGTAACAGTCGGTGTCCGTCGGGCCATTCCCGCCCGGTGTACGTGACGGGCCGGCAACCAGGGTAGCCGGCGGGTAGCTCGGCCCGGCGGGGGTCGCCCCCGACCTGGCCGAAAGGTCGATCGCCCCGACCTGGCCGAAAGGTCGCCGGGTGGCCGAACCGGGGTGATGTCGCCCGCGCGTCAGCGTGCGGGCGTGGACGCCTCCCGGTGGGCCAGAGCAGCCGCCAGCTGGGCGACCTGGTCGGCGAGCTGGGCGACTCGTCGATGCGCCTCGTCCCGGTCGCTCTCGGCGGCCCGCAGCCGCGCCGTCAGCTCCGCCAGTTGGCCCTGCACGGTGGTCATGTCCTGCTGGGTGGCGGTCAGCTGCCCGCGTAGTGCTTCGCCCTGCTCGGCGAGGGCCGTCGCGTCCGCGTGCGCGCGCTCCGCGTCCCCCACCGCCTGCTGACGGTGCGCCTCGGCCCGGTCCCGGTCGGCCACCGCCTGGTCCCGCTCCTGCGTCGCCGCCGCGGCCTGCGCCTGCGCCCGTTGCGCGTCCTGACGGGCCTGTTGCGCGTCGGCGCGGTGTCCGTGGGCCTGCTCGGTCGCCGTGGCCTGCGCCTGCGCGGCCTGTTGGGCGTCGGCGCGGGCGGCGTCGCGTTCCGCGACCAGGTCCGCGACGTGCTGCCGCTGGGCGGTGAGTGCGGCGTCGGTGCTGCGTAGCTGCGTACGGGCATCGAGTTCCCTGGCCCGCGCGGCGTCACGGTCCTGCTGGGCCTGCCCCAGTAGCGCCTGTGCCGCGCTCGCCTCCTGGCGGGCCTGGTCCCGAGCCTTTCGGGACTGGTCGGCGCGATCCGCGGCGGCGGCGGCCTCCGCGACGGCGCCGGCCGCTTCGGCGCGGGCGCGCTCCTGCTCGGCGGTGGCGCTGCGGGCCTGCTCCCGGGCCTGGACCGCGGCGGCGGTGGCATCTTCGGCGGCGCGGCGTGCCTCGTCCCGATCGGTCTGCGCCGCCGCCACCTGGTTGGCCGCGTCAGCGCGCGCCTGGGCCAGTTGCTGTTCCACCCCGACCGGGGACAGCTGTGCGTGCAGCGTCTCGGTGAGCGAGGCCACGATCTGGTCGAGTCGGTCCACCGCCTCCCACGTGCGGGCGACCTGTCCGGGTAGCCCGGGGGCGTTGCGGTGTCGCATCCGGCTGGTCCGGGCGGCCTGTTGGCAGGCGCCGTCGTTGTCCCGGCAGTAGCGGAAGGGTCGACCCGCTCCGGCCCGCTGCGGCACCGGACGTCCGCAGTGGGCACAGGGGCGGGGGTCGGTGGGGGCGGCCTGCTCGTCCATCGGACGCCGAGTCTAGATGCCGTGGCTGCTGCCGGTGGCGTGGTGGGCCGTCACGTGCGGGCCCGCTGTCGTCGCGGCGGCTCACCGTCCTGGTGGACGGCGATCCCGGCGACCACCAGACCCACCCCGACGATCTCCGGTGCGGTGGGGACCTGGGCCAACACGACGACCCCGATCACGGTCGCGGTCGCCGGGAACAGGCAGACCAGGAGGGCGTAGGTGGCCCGGGGCAGCCGGGCCATGGCGAGCTGGTCGGCGACGTACGGGATGACCGACGAGGTGATGCCGACACCGACCCCGGCCGCCAGGGCGACCACGTCCAGGGCGGCGGGTGCGGCGTCAACGATGCCGACCGGTAGCGCGAGGACGGCGGCGATCAGCATGGACAGCGCGAGGCCGTCGATGCCGGACAGCTGCTGACCGCGGGCGACGCGATGCCCGAGCACAATGTAGGCGGCGAACAGCACGGCGTTGGCCGCGGCGAAGGCGATTCCGAGCGGTTCGGCGACCAGGCGGACGTCGGTGAGCAGGTATACCCCGGCAACCGCGCAGACCAACGCGAGCAGGTTGCGGCGGGTTCTGGCCGCGTAGGCCGCCAGCACGATGACCGGCAGGAATTCGACTGCGGCGACCGTGCCCAACGGCAGCCGCTCCAGCGCCAGGTAGAAGACGCTGTTCATGGCCGCCAGGACGGCGGCCCACCCGATCAGTAGCCGGCGGGTGGGCCGGTCCAGGTGCCGCCAGCGCCGCCACGGCCGCCGCCACAACGCGAACACCGCGGCGGCGGCGGCGATCCGCAGCCACGCCACGCCCAGGGCGTCCACGCGGACGAAGAGCAGTACCGCGAACGCGGGACCGAGGTAGTGGAACACCGAGCCGACGACAAAGTAGGCGTGCGGTGGTATCCGCGGTGCGGCGACCGCCGCCGACGTCCGGGTGTCCGAGCGGAGAACTGATCGTGGCATTGCCCTATCGTCGAAGGTGGTAGCGCCTAACACCATGCACGATCGAAGGCTAAAGGAGTATGACGATGACGCATCGTGAGCCGAGACCCCCGGCAGGCCTTCCAGATGGAAATTCGTTGCTCGACGACACCAATCGCCGCCTGCTCGGCGTACTGCGCGACGACCCACGGGCCAGCGCCGCCGAGTTGGCGCGCCAGGTCGGCATGTCCGCGCCGGCGGTGCGAGAGCGGCTGCACCGACTCGAACACGCCGGGGTCATCCGCGGCTACCGCGTCGATATCGACCCCGCGGCTCTGGGCCTCCCGGTCGCCGCCTGGGTGCGGATCCAACCCGGTCCCGGCCAGCTGTCAAAGATCGCAGAGTTGGCCGACCGCGTCCCCGAGGTCAGTGAGTGCCACCGGATCTCCGGCGAGGACTGCTTCCTCCTCAAGGTGCACGTAGCCGCCGTGGACGCCCTGGCGGCGGTCCTCGACCAGTTCCTGCTCCACGGCCAGACCACCAGTTCCTTCATCGTCGCCACCCCGGTGGCACCCCGCACCCCCGGACGAAGCTAGCTCCCGCCCGAGGCGCCCGAACCCGGGGGCCCTACCGGTGTTGGGGCCGAGTAACCGTCGTCATCGGGGTGCGGTGGCGTCAGCGCCTGCCGTGCCGCCCGCACCGCGTTACGGAACACCATCGCCACCGTCGTCGGACCGACCCCGCCGACACGGGGAGTCATCGCCCCCGCCACCGTCGCGCACGCCTCGTCCACGTCCGGCAGCAGCCGCCGCCCCGCGTACCGCACCCCACCACCGACGACAACCGCTCCCGGGCGCAGGTGCTCCGGGCGTACGAGACCCGGCACCCCCGCCGCCGCCACCAGGATCTCCGCCCGGCGGGTGTACCGCGGCCAATCCGTCACGCCGGTGTGCACCACCGTCACCGCGGCGTTCGCCGTCGGCCGCTTCTGCGCCAGCAACATCGCCAGCGGACGCCCCAACGTGGCACCCCGGCCCAGCACCACCACCTCCCGGCCGGCCACCGGCACCCCGTGGTACGCCAGCAACGCCTCGATTCCCGCCGGCGTACACGGTGCCGGTCCCGGCAGCCCCAACGCCAGCCGGCCCAGGTTCACCGGGTGCATCCCGTCCACGTCCTTCTCCGGATCCAGCGCCTGCATCGCCCGGTCGAAGTCCAGGTGCCGGGGAACGGGGTGCTGCACCAACACGCCGTGCACCGCCGGGTCCGCACTCAACTGCGTCACCACTGCCTGTAGGTCCGCCTGCGACGCCGACTCCGGCAGCTGCACGTGTGGGGAGGCAAACCCCAACCGCATGGCCTGCCGCTGCTTGATCCGGATGTATCCGACGCTCGCGTCGTCGTCGCCCACCAGCACCGTGGCCAGGGCCGGGGTCATCCCGGCCGCCCGCAGCTGCGTGACCTCCTGCGCCACCTCGGCCAGGATCTGCTCTGCTACCGGTCCACCCGGCAGTGACCGGGCGACCGCAAACGACGTGGACATGGCTCACCTCGCCCCACGGAAGGCCCAGGCGGTCGACCCTCCGCGACGAGCTCCCTGATGGTCATTCCATCCTCGGTGCCGCCAGTCGCGTCGACTTCAGCCTGCCACAGCCCGCCCAGGGTGAGCCAGCCCTGACCCGCCGCCACGGCACTACGCTGACGAGCGTGCACATCCGTCCGATCCCCCTGGCCGGTGCGATCGTGATGCGTCTGGTGGAGGAGCCCGATGCGGGGCCGCTGACCGAGGCATACCTTGTCAATCGTGAGTACCTCCAGCCGTGGGCGCCACGGCGGGCGGATGCCTACTTCACGACGGAGGGGCAGCCGAGTCGGGCGCGCGTGTAGCGGAGGAACAGGTTGCCCTGCTCGTCGAGGAGGGACCGGTGGAGCTGCCACTGCCCGCCCGCGGGCTGCCCCGCCGGACCGGCGGTGATCCGCGGGCCGGCCACCGCCGGTAGCTGCGGCGTGATCGTCATGCAGATCTCGTCGAGCAGGTCCGCCTGGGCCAGCTGGCCGGCCAGTGCGGGGCCACCTTCGCAGACGATGCGTCGGTGCCCCCGCTGTCGAAGCAGCTGGATCGCCTGGTCGAGGTCGACGTCGTAGTCGCCGGCGACCAGGAGTTCGGCGGCTTCGGCTACCGCCGTGCTGGCCTCGGCCGCCGCAGCGGCGGGGATGATCAGGATCGGTCGTGGCTGGCGATGACCTGCGGTACTGGGCTGGAACAACGGGCCATTCAGGTCGAGGTCGAGGCTGCGGGTGACAACCGCGACGGCCGGATAGGACGCTAGGCCGTTGGCTCGTCGACGGGCGATCTCGGGAGCCGACAGGGCGGTCTGCCCGTACCGCTCGGCGCGGACCGTGCCCGCGCCCAGCAGTAACAGGTCGGCGTCTCGTTTGATCAGGCGATAGACCCGCTGGTCACCGCTGCTGGTCAGGGCGGTGCTGGAACCCTCCACCGCCGCGAGACCGTCGATGCTCGACACCGCGACGAGGCGTACGTGACCCTCGGTGGGGGAGGGCAGCGCGTAGCGTTCGTGGAGTTCGTCTTCGTCCAGGTCGATCAGTCCGGCGGCCGGCCACATGTCGCGGATCCGAGAACCGGCGGCGGGCGGCGGCGGGCCCGCCAGCCGCCAGACCAGCTCGGCGAGCCGCTCGGTGAGAAGGGCAGGAAGGCCGATGCGGTCCGCGACTGCCGTGCCGCTGCTGCGGTGCTGTTCGGCATCGTGTCGGTGGCCCCGCACGAGGTACTCCCGGCCGGTGCGGTCCATGGCGTAGCCAAGGTGCTGGCCGTCGACGTCGCCCGAGACGGCGACCGCGTCAACACCGAGGTCCCGCTGCGTGTTGCCGATGCCACGATGACGGCGGCACTGGTCGACCCAGTGGGCCAGGAGTTCGAGCGGGCCATCCCCGTCGACGCCGTTGGCGAGGACGGCGGGCACGGTCGGCTTCGGCGGCCGATGGCTGATCGTGAGCAGCGTCGGTGGGCCGCCCCGGCGCCCGGTGACGCTGAGTTCTTCCAACACCGACAAGATCGAACTGCTCGGGTCCCGCTGGGCTGATGTCATACCTGACCGTTTCGCGCTGGTGGTGGCGTGCTGGTCTGACCCGACCAGCACCGGAGCTGCCCTGGTTGACGACTCATCCCTCTGGGCCCGCAGCGCTAGCGGGGCGGCGTGGTTCCCGTTTGGGGAACACCGTGTACGCGAGGGGCCAGAAGACGAGCCAGATCACCATCGCCAGGCTGAGCTGCCCGATCCACCCCCAGAGTTGCTGGGTCCGCTCGGCGTCGCCGACGAGGGCGATACCAGCGAGCAGAAGAGCGCAGGCAACAGCCCAGGCGAGCAGGCCCCGACCCCACTCGCGCCACTCGTGTCGGGTGCGCTCCGGCCCGTACTGGGGCGCCCGGGTCGGTGGTGGCCCGCCGGCGAACCGGTGTGCGAAGCGTACGTCGGCCCAGCGGACCATGCGGTGACCGAACGCCACGGAGAAACCGAGGTACGCCGCGGCGAGGCCGTGCGCGGCGGTGGCGGTCCCGCCGCGGCGGAGGTCGATCGTCGTGGCGGCAAGCAGGACGAGGTCGACCGTCGGAACCAACAGAAGCAGGATGGCGCCGACGCGGGGAAGGCGAAGCGGGTATCGGGCCAGCAGTCCGGCCGCGAGCAGCAGCCAGAAGGCCACCTCACAGGCGACGATCACCGCGATAAGCACCCCGGACCCCCTTTTTGGCACGCTGTACGATCACCGTAGCAGGGGCTGTCATCGACTGCCGGAGGAGCCGTGCCGAAGATCGTTGACCACGACGCGCGCCGCGCCGAGTTGGCCGAGGCGATGTGGCGCGTCGTCTACCGCGATGGCGTCGCCGCGGCCACGGTGCGAAGCATCGCTGCCGAGGCCGGCTGGTCACCCAGTGCGCTGCGGCACTACTTTGCCACCCAGGCCGACTTGTTGACCTTCGCCATGGAACATGTGATCGCGAAGGCGACCGAACGCTTCGCCGCGGAGAGCTGGACCGGGCCACCCCGCGAGACCGTTCAGCGGGTGCTGGAGGAGTTCCTGCCGCTGGATCGACAGCGCCGCAGAGCGGCTGAGGTGTGGCTGTGGCTGACCTTGCACGCCCAGGTTGACCCGGCCGCCCAGGCGCGACTCAGCGAGGCCGACGACGGCGTCCGGGGGGTCGTCGATGTCGCTGTCGACGCCCTCGCGGCGGCCGGTCTGGTGGCCCGGGGTGCCGACCTCGGCGCGGAGAAGGCCCGACTGCACGCCCTGCTCGACGGGCTCACCCTGCACGCGCTGGTGCGTACCGAGCTCATGCCGCCCGGCCGCCTCCGCGCGTTGCTCGCCGAGTACCTCGACAGCCTGACGAACGCCCGGGACGGTCCGTAAGGAAGTGGATACAGTGAGCCGCAGGTCGTGGCGCTCTACGACGTGTTGGCGCGGGTGTCCCCATCGCCGGTGGTCGACCTCAACTGCGCCGTGGCCGTGGCCATGCGCGACGGCCCGGAGGCTGGTCTGGTGGCCCTGGACGCATTGGACGCCGACGCGTTGCGCGGCTATCACCTGTTCCCGGCGGCACGAGCGGACCTGTTTCGCCGGCTCGGCCGGGCCTCGGAGGCCGCAACGGCCTACCAGACAGCGCTCGAACTCACCGCGAACGAGCGGGCATTCCTGCGCAGACGGCTGGCCGACCTGTGATCACCGAAACGCAAGAGGTGGCCGGTCGCCCTCGAAAGGCCGAGCGTGCCGGGCCTGCCCAGACGCCCGCTTCACCACCGCCTTGGCCGCATTGCGCTCGGCCCGGCCGACCAACTCGTTGGCCATGAACACGTTAAGCAGCTCCAGCGCGTTATCGGTCGCGGTGGCTTCCAACCAGCGCGCCGTCGCCAACAACGTCGCGATCTTGCGCTGGTACCCCAGCGCGGCCAGCCTCGGCGCCTTGTCATCGAACCCCTGCGAGCCAGCTCGATCAACCGGCGCGTCGGCACACCCGTGGCGGCCATATCCACCGCACCCAGGTGCAACCCTGCGATCTCCGCCAGCCGGTCCAACGACTTCACCAGGCCCCGGCCCGTTGGGTTGGTCGGGCCAAGCCGCCACAGATCCAGCTGCGAACGGCGCTGCCCCTCCGGCACCCGCAGCACGTTCTCCAGTTTGGTGGCCTGCTCGCCGTGATCGCACCCGCCAGCGCCGCGTACAGCCGGACCTCTGCCTTCTTCCGTGTGCTGGCCACGTCATCGCGCAGCGTCGTCACCCCCGGCAGCAGCACCCGCTCCGCCTCCCGTCCATCGCCGCCCGCGCCGCCGCGCTCCGCCAGCACGTCCTTGACCTGCCCGCCCCGCCAGTACCTGTTCTTCAATCCAGTACAGGGAACGACCGTCTAGGGTGGGCGCGGTGAACGAACTGCGGACAGCCCGCCTCTGCCTGCGGCCCTTCCGTTTCGAGGACGTCTCGGCCGTCCACGCTTATGCCGGCGATTCCGAGGTGGTCCGCTACATGGACTGGGGCCCGAACAGTCCCGCTGACACGGAGACCTTCGTTTCGTTGGCCGTGAACCCGCCGGACGGCGTCCATCCGTTCGCCATCGAACGCTCGGGCGCCCTGATCGGCGCCGTCGAGCTCCGGGTCACCGCCGCTGCCCACCGCCGCGGCGAGTTCGGCTACGTCCTGGCTAAATCCGCCTGGGGTCAGGGCTACGCCACCGAGGCAGCCGCAGCTGTGCTCACCTACGCCTTCGAACAGGCAGGACTGCACCGGGTCGCTGCCACGTGCGACCCGGCTAACGTCGCCTCCCGCCGCGTCCTGGAGAAGATCGGAATGAGCTACGAGGGCCACCTCCATGACTACCTGCACATCCGAGGTGAGATGCACGACCGCCTTCTCTTCGCTGCCCTCCACCCATGACCACCTCACTTAGACGGTGCAGCGCCCCTTTCCATCGAGGCGTCAGACGACTCAACCAGCATCACGGATGGTGATGACTGGCCTGGAATCGGCGACAGTCGAATAGATGCTCATTAATATTGTGGTCCGCGATGACGACGCGACCCGGTAGTCCGATCACCGCCGTGCGGCGCGGGTAAGCAGTTCGTGACGAGTCCACGGCTGTTGACCTTCAGGTTGGTTGAAGGCTCAGGATGGTCGGCGTGGCAGCACAAGACGATCGGATGACGATCGGGGTTTTCGCGCGGGCTGCGCAGGTCAGTACCAGCGCCCTGCGCTTCTACGACGACTGCGGTCTCGTGCGCCCCCGTACGGTCGATCCAATCACCGGATACCGGTACTACTCGCCGGATCAGCTCGACGAGGTCCACCTGATCCGTCAACTGCGGAAGGTGGGGCTGCCGCTGGGGAAGGTACGGCGGGTGCTTGCCGGCCCCGCCAGGGTGGCCGAGCAGCTGTTGGCAGCCCATCTGAGCTCAATGGAGCGCGCTATCGAGGACGCCCGAGTCGCCCGCACCGCCGCACTGAGTCTGATCCGAGATCGGGAAGATGCCGTGCGTGTCCTACCCGGACAGTTACTTGCCGAGGCGATCGGGCAGGTGGCGTCGGCCGTGGACACCAGCGCCGGCATTCCCGCGCTCGGCGGGGTGCTCGTCGAGATGAGCGAGGATGAGCTGCGGTTGGTGGCGACCGACCGGTATCGGTTAAGTGTCCGGTCGCTGCCGACCGACGGGCGGCAGGTGTCGGCGGCGGCCGTTGTGGACGCAGTCCAGCTGGACCGGGCACGACAGTGGATCGGCGACCAGGAGCACCTGCGACTCGAGTACGGCGATTCGTGCGTCCAGCTCACCGGGCCCGATGGTCTACGGCGGCTGGCGACAGTCGCGGGAACCTTCCCCGCGTACCGGATCGTCCTGGACGGACTGCCCGAGGTGCGGACCCGGGTGGTCGCGTCGCGGGACATGCTGGTGGCCGCCATCGCCGATGATCCACAGGTACGTCTCGACTGCGTGGTGAACGCCGACCTGACCGTGACGTCGTTGTCGCCTCGGGGGAGGCCGAGAGCGGTTCCCGCCGACATCACCGGTGCGCCGGTGGCGATCAGCTTCCGCGCCGCCACGCTCTACCCGGCGCTGGCGGCCAGCATCGGGCCGGACGTGATGCTGCAGATCAGCCAACCCCACCTGCCCGTTGTTCTTCGCTGCGCCGATGACGGCGATCTCACCACCGTGGTGATGCCGGTGGCGGCCAGCCCACCATCCGAAACCTGAGGAGCACCATGGACCAGTCCGTGCGAACCACCCCCGACGAGATGATGGCGAGCATCGGCGCCGCGGTGCAGCTCGGCCGATCTGGGCAGCGCTCCCGGGCCCGCGAGGCTCTCACCGCGCTCTGGGAGCAGATCGGCGCCACCGGCGACGCGCTACACCGGTGCACCCTGGCCCACTACCTGGCCGATGTGCAGGACACCACCCAGGCTGAACTCGAATGGGACGAGCGTGCCCTGGCCGCCGCGGACGACCTTACCGACGGCCGTGCTCAGCGGTACGACCATGCGTGGCAGGTGCGGCTGCTCCTGCCCTCGCTGCACCTCAACCTCGCCGATGACCATCGGCGCCTGGGTAATCCCACGCGAGCGCGGAAACATCTGGCCCAGGCCCAGAGTCTGGTCACGGACCTCCCCGACGACCAGTACGGCGGCATGATCCGCAGCGGTCTACAGCACGTTTCTGAGGCTCTGGCAGCGGGTTCGACGCAGCGTCTCGACTCCCATCCGCCAGCATGATGGTCCGGCAGAACCAGGTCACGTTTGTTATAGACAGGTCACGATACAGTTAAGTAGATTAACAAAACACGCCACGTGGAGTCCCTGTCCCGACACCAGCCACGGCCGAGCTGAGCGGGCGATGTCTCTAGGAGGACCGATGAAGCTGGGCATGAGGACTGTGGCCCTGGCTGGCGTCTTCGCGGTCGTGGCCGCGGGGGCCATGGTGGCCACCACCACCGCCACCGCGGCGGCCGCGCCGACCGCGACGTTCGTCAAGGTTTCCGACTGGGGTAGTGGCTGGGAAGGCCGATACACCATCACCAACGGGGGAAGCAGCACTCTGACCTCCTGGCAGGTCGACTTCGACCTGCCAGGAGGTACCAGCATCGGCACGTACTGGAACGCGCTGATGGACCGCGACGGGCAGAACTACCGCTTCACCAACCAGCACTGGAACGGCACGGTCGCACCGGGCGCCTCCGTGACGTTCGGCTTCCTCGGCTCCGGCTCCGGCAGTCCGAGCGGCTGTCGACTCAACAGCCAGCCGTGCCAGCCGACAGCTCCTCCGACGACCAGTCCACCCTCACCCTCACCGACCACCGCACCTCCCGGTAGCACGCCGGTTGCGGCGAACGGACAGCTGCGGGTCTGCGGTGAACAGCTCTGTAACGACAACGGCAAGGCGATCCAACTGCGGGGCATGAGCACGCACGGCCTGCAGTGGTACGCCAACTGCGCGACCAACGCCTCCCTTGACGTCCTCGCCCAGCAGTGGGGCGCCGACGTCCTGCGGATCTCGATGTACATCCAGGAAGGTGGCTACGAGACCGACCCGCGTGGCTTCACCGACCTGGTCCATGAGTACATCGAGATGGCTACCGCCCGCGGCCTCTACGCGATCGTCGACTGGCACATGCTCACGCCGGGCGACCCCAACTACAACCTGTCGCGCGCGCAGACCTTCTTCGCCGAGATCGCCGACCGGCACCGGGACAAGGTGAACGTCCTCTACGAGATCGCGAACGAGCCGAACGGGGTCAGCTGGGGCACGGTCAAGAGCTACGCCGACCAGGTGATCCCGGTGATCCGGGAGCGGGACCCGGAGGCTGTGGTGCTGGTCGGCACCCCCGACTGGTCGTCGCTCGGGGTCTCCGGCAGCGGCGGCGGCGTGGACGCCATCACCGCCAACCCGGTGGCGGCCGGCAACCTGATGTACGTCTTCCACTTCTATGCGGCATCGCACGGCGACCTGTACTACAACACCCTGGCGGCGGCGGCCGACCAAATCCCGATCTTCGTGACCGAGTTCGGCACCCAGCAGTACACCGGCGACGGTCCGAACGACTTCACCATGTCCCAGCGCTACCTCGACCTGATGGCGAGCAAGAAGATAAGTTGGGTCAACTGGAACTACTCCGACGACTTCCGCTCCGGCGCGGTATTCACCACGGGAACCTGTGCCAGTGGCGACTTCGGCGGAACCGGCCCGCTCAAGCCAGCCGGCAGCTGGATCCGGGACCGCATGCGTACCGCTGACGACTTCTGACCGCCCCTGCACCCGGACCGAACCGCCGCCCCGCCGATCAGCTGCCGGGGCGGCGGTTCCCGGCCCAGGACCTGCTCCGATGTGGCCGAACTGCCAGGCTCGCCACTGCACGTTCACATGCGGATGCGCTGCGACTGATAGGGCGCTTCGAGATCTTCAATCTGTTTCGGGGTCAGCGAAACGTCCACCGCCGCAACAGCATCATCAATGTGCCGCTCCTTGGTGGCCCCCACGATGGGGGCGGTCACCCCAGACTTACTCAGTAGCCAGGCGAGGCCGATCTGTGCTGGTGGGAGGGCGCACTCGTGGGCGACCTGGGCCACCCGTTGGAGGATCCGCTCGTCGCCGCGCCCGTACAACGCCTCCCTGCGGTCGGCGTCGCCGCTGGACACGCGAGCGGTGGCCGCTGCCCCGGTCGTTCCGGCACGGGCGACCAGTCCACGGGCCAGCGGGCTCCACGGGATGACGCCAACTCCCTGGTCGCGGCAGAGCGGGATCATCTCCCGCTCTTCTTCTCGGTAGAGCAGGTTGTAGTGATTCTGCATGGCAACGAACCGGGTCCACCCGGACATGTCGGCAGTGTGCTGCGCTTTGGCGAACTGCCAGGCGGCCATGCTGGAGGCACCGATGTACCGGGCCTTCCCGGCGCGGACCACCTCGTGCAACGCCTCCATCGTTTCCTCGATCGGTGTCTGGTCGTCCCAGCGGTGGATCTGGTAAAGGTCCACATGGTCGGTGCCGAGCCGACGCAGCGACTCGTCAATGGCAGTGTGAATGTGCTTGCGGGACAGCCCACCGTCGTTGGGTCCGCTGCCCATCGGAAAGAAGACCTTGGTGGCGAGTACGTAGTCGTCGCGCCGCGAGAAGATCTTGCCCAGCAGGCGGCCGGTGACCTCCTCACTGGTTCCTGACGAGTACATATCGGCGGTGTCGAAGAAGGTGACTCCGGCATCCACCGCCCGCCGGACGATAGGTTCGGCGGCGTCCTCGGTGAGCACCCACTCGTCGCTCTTGCTGCGATCGCCGTAGCTCATCATTCCCAGGCAGATCCGCGAGACCTTCAGCCCTGTCCTGCCCAAACGTACGTACTGCACGTGGTTCGCCCCCAAGCGTCAACCAGATCACCGTGACCCTACGGGCAGGTGTGTGGTAACACGCACCACCTGAGATCTCCGTCACCTGAAGCTCTCTCGGTGTGGTGTCTCCGAGGTGTCCCCGCTCGGCTGGCCGGGTCTGACCGGGGCAGGGCCGGGGTCCTCCAGCGCCCGGTACAGCGGCGAACGGCCCACGCCGGGGTGCGCGGCGATCGGGGTGACCGACTCACCCCGGGCCGGCCGGACCGGATGCCGAACTGGTCGGTGCTGACGGCGACCGACCGTGCGCGGGGGTGGCTGGCCCGGTCAGGGCGGTGGAAGTGTCGCACCCTATTCCTAGCCTGGGTTCGTCGAACCGTGTGACCCGGCCCGGCTTCCCCTGGCCCGGCTTCCCGCTGGCGAGTTTCCCCCGAGGAGTTATGGTGCTCAACCACATTGGCATCCATGTGCGTGACTTCGGCGCCAGTCGTGTCTTCTACGATGCTGTCCTGGCCACACTTGGGGGGCGTCGCCTGTTGGAGTCCCCGACCCAGGTCGGCTATGGCACCAGCACTCCTGACTTCTGGCTCTATCCGCTGAGAGACGCGGACGAGGGAGTCGAGGTGCACATCGCCTTCACCGCGGCTGACCGGGCTACCGTGCGCGCGTTCCACGACGCCGCGGTGGCGGCCGGGGCGGAGGTGTTGCATGCGCCCAGAATCTGGCCGGAATATCACCCGACCTACTTCGGTGCTTTTGTCCGCGATCCGGATGGCAACAACGTCGAGGCGGTCTGCCATGAACCGGAGTGATCGCCGCCCCGGCTACGCCTGGCACGCGCTCGGCGGCCACCTTGACGGCTCCCGGGCGTTCTGGGGCACCGCGGGCGTCGATGTCCGGGGCGGCTACCGGCTACTAGATAACGGACCACACCGACGACGGTCGAACCCCAGAACGGGATGATGACGGGATGTCCCACAAACAGAAGATCGTTTACGGCAAGCTCGTGCGTGATCGCATTCCGGAAATCATCACCGCCGATGGCCAGATCCCAAGGGTCCGGGTACTGGACGAACCGGATTTACTTCCAGCGCTGATCGCGAAACTGCACGAGGAGGCGGAGGAGGTCGCATCCGCCGAGCCGAACGCGCGACTTGGTGAACTTGCCGACGTGCGCGAAGTACTCGCCGCCCTGACGATCGCGTTTGGCTTCACCGAGGTGGAAGTAGAGGAGGCGGCTGCCAGGAAGCGCGCCGGGCGCGGCGGGTTCGCGCAACGCCTCTGGCTCGACGAGGTGCTCATCCCCCTGACGGGCGAAAATCGGCTGCCCGGGTCTCCGGCGAACCAGCGCTGACGGTTCCCGGTGAACCCAGGGATAGAAGCCGTCCAACTAGCCTGAAGACCCGTGGGTTCCCGCTGAAGAAGCTACTTCCAGCAGGTCGCCGTCGACCTGGCCGACCGCCTCTCCGACGCCCGGCACGTACCACTGCCGTGGGGCGGGCACCTCCCGAGCCTTTAGCGCCCCGCCGAGACCGCCAAGTTCCTCAAGGGCTTCCTGAATGCATCCTCCTGACCCACCCCGCGCCGAATCCCCGGTCGCCCTCCGGAGGGCGACCGGGGTCTCAGCGGTTCAACGCCCGGCACCTTGGCGACATCGGGGGTGGCTCTCCTCCGACAGTCCTGACACCAGGGGATCGCCGGAGGCCGCGCCCCGCCGGAGCTCAGCGGGTCGGCGGCTTGTCCGCGCCGGCGGCCTCGGCCGCGTCGGCCTCCTCCTTGGTGCGGTGCACCGCCTGGTCGGCGTGCAGCGGTGGGCTGTAGATCGTGTAGAGCACCAACGGGTTCTGCCCGGTGTTGACGAAGTTGTGTCTGGTGCCCGCCGGCACCACGATCTGACTGCTCCGAACGATTTCGCGCTTCTCGCCGGCAACCCGCGCTTCGCCGGCACCGCTGACGAAGGTCAGAATCTGGTCCGCGTGCTCGTGCACCTCGTCGCCGATCTCACCCCCGGGTGGGATCGTCATGACCACCAGTTGGAGGTGCTTACCGGTCCACAGCACCCTTCGGAAGTCCGGATTCTTCTCGGCCACCGTCACGATCGTGTTGTGAATCATGTCCTGCTCATACCCGCTGCGGCCGAACACCATGCCGCTACCACCAAGATGCGCCTGCGGCGGCAGCGGCAGCGGCCGCGGGTCAGAGTGGCTCCCCGAGAGGCCCGTACTGTTCGGCCAGGTTTTCGGCCCAGTGGGCGGCGAAGTCCGGTTGGCTGCCGTCGGCGTCGGTGAACCCGTACTCCCGGTAGAGGTCCCAGGTGGCCAGGGCACGCCCGGTCTTGGCCAGGATGTTGGGGTCCGCTGCCAGCGCCGCGACAGCCCGGCCGAGGTAGGCCGGGGTTTCGGAGTGGGCGAAGTTCGGGTCCTGGGCCACCCCGTCGCGCCAGTTGGCCTCGGTCACACCGAAGTGTTCCAGCACGGCCTCCGAACGGAGAAAGCCCGGGGTGATGGCTACGGCCGCCACGTCGTGGGGCTTGAGCTCGGCCGCCTGGGCGACGGCGAGGCGGATGACCGCGGATTTCGCCAGATCGTAGAAGAGGCTGCCGCGGTAGCGGGCGGTGTTGCCGTCGGTCACCTCCACCACCAGGCCGCTGCGGCGGGCGACCAGGAGGGGGAGCGCGTACCGGCTGGTGATGATGTGGGTCTCCACCGCCTGCCGCAGCAGCCGCAGCCCGGTGTCGAGCTCCTGTTCCCACAGTGGATGTTCCCAGTCGGTGAGCGGATCGCCACCCCACACCGAGTTGACCAGGATGTCGAGTTGGCCGTCCTGTTCGGTGGCGACCTGGCCGATGAGCGCCTGGACCTCGTCGGGACGGCTGTGGTCGGTGCGAACGGCGATACCCAGTCCGCCGGCGGCGGTGACTCGCTCGGCGGTCTGTTCGATGGTTTCCGGGCGGGCGAGGTCGGAGCGTTCGCCGGCGCTGCTTCGGCCGGTGACGTAGACCGTCGCGCCGGCGGCGCCGAGCGCGACGGCGATGCCCCGTCCGCCGCCGCGGGTGCCGCCGGCGACCAGGGCCACCTTTCCGGCCAGCGGGCGTACGTCAACGGTCATGACTCCTCCAGATCAGGGTTGGCGTGCGGCGGCAGGTGGGGCGCGAGTACGGCGTCGAGCTCCTGCCGGAGCCGCTGTTCGAGGCGACCTTCGCGCTCCAGCGCCCAGTTCAGGCCGGCGCCGGCGGTGACCGCCTGCACCGTGCGGGCCAGTGCCGCGGGGCTACGGTTGGTGCGGAGCTCGCCGGTGCCCACTGCCTCGGTGAGTAGCTGCTCGATCATTCGTTGCTGCGTGTGGTGAATGGCCAGGGCGCGTTCGTAGAGCTGCGCATCACCGAGGTCCATGCACAGGAACGCCAGGTGATTGGCGTAGCTCTCCGGGGTGCTCAGCGGCGCCGCGGAGCGCACCATCAGGGTCGTCAGGGCGCCGAGCGCCGAGTCGTGCGTGCGACGCACCTGCCCTACCAGCTCGCTGATGTCCTTCTCCGCCTGGTCGGCGAGGGCGAGGAGCAGGCCATGTTTGGAGCCGAAGCGTTGCACCAGGGTTGCCGGGGCCAGTCCGACCGCGCGTGCCACGGCGGCCAACGTGAGACCCGCCGGGCCCACCTGACCCATGACCTGCGTTGTCGCACGCAGGATCACCGTATCGTCAACTCCGCGCGGACGTCCCACCAGCGCCGCCCCCTGACGTTAATAAATAATCGTTCATTCATTAACGCAGGTGGCTGGGCCCCGGGCAAATCCCGCCGCTGCCGGGCCCACGTCCGCTGGCCAGGGCCGATCCACCGTCACCGCTGCCGTAGTTCGCGGCGGGCGAAGCCGTAGCCGAACGCGGCCACCAGTGCTGCCGCCGTGGCGAGGAAGACCGCCGCGCTGCCATATGCCTCGATCACCAGACCAGCGGCGATCGTGGAGAGCGGAAACAGACTCAACGCAGCGAAGACGATCGCGCTCATCACCCGGCCGAGCAGGTGCGGTGCGGTGCTCTGCTGCACGATCGTGATCACCAGCACGTTGGTGACGGTGCTGGCGAGGCCGGCCACCGAGAGTGCGACCACGGCGCCGAGATAGCCGGCGAAGGGCACCAACGCGACAGCCACACCCAACACCAGGCCCGAGACCATCGCCGTCGATCCGCGTCGGGGCAGCCCGGTCAAACCGGCGGAGCAGAGTCCACCCACCAGCGAGCCGGCCGTGAAGGCGGCGAGCAGACCACCCAACCCACCCGCGCCAGCGGCGAAGTCGTCATTGTTGAGCGACGGTAGACCGACCCGGACCATTCCGCCGACGGTGAGGTTGGCGATCGCGGTGACCAGCAGCACGGTACGCAACAGCGCCGACTCGCGAAGCAGCTGCCAGAACCCGATCTCGGGACCCGCCAGCGGCGGCGTCGGGTCGGCCGCTGCCGGCGGTGGTGACGTGCCGCCACCGGTAGCGGCTGCCACCGGCATCGCCGCAGCGCGCCCCACGCTGCCGATCATCGCCAGGCAGGCCGCCGAAACGGCGAAGGTCACGGCATCCACACCGAACGCCACCGCTGGCGAGAGGGCGATCACCACGAGTCCGGCCGCGCCCGGACCGATCATTCCGGCCGCGAAGGTAGCAGTGCTGTGTAGCCCGTTGCCGGCCTGCAACTGCTCGGCGGGTAGCAGCCGCGGGGTGATCGCGTAGGCAGCGGGCTGGAACAGACCGGCGCCCAGCCCGGTGCCGGCCACCAGCACCGCTACGGCGAACATGCCGCCAGCCTCGGTCACGGCAACCACGACGATGCCGGCGGTGAAGAGAACCCGAATCAGGTCAGAGATCAGCATCACCGGCCACGGGCCGATCCGGTCGGAGAAGATCCCGCCCAGCGGTGTCGTCACCAACCGGCACAGCCCGTAGCCGGCCACCAGTAGGCCGAGATCGCGCGCGCCGCCGCCGAGCTGATAGACCAGAAACGGAAGTGCCACCGTGTGGAAGGCATCGCCAAAGACAGAGATCAACTCGGCCGCGAACAGCAGCCGGTAGCCGCGGGTGCGCAGGGGGGCGAAGCTGAGCTGTGGCCGGAACCGGCGAGTGATGGAGGTGGCCGCCGTCGTAGCCTCAGCCATGGAGGGACACCGGAAGTGACTCCAGTCCACGCAACATGATCGTGTCTCGCCATCGGAGCTGACGCACCTCGGTGGCGAGTGCCAGCCTCGGGTGCCGCCTCAGCAAGGCACCCAGCGCCACCTCACCTTCGAGTTTGCCGAGAAACGCGCCGAGGCAACGGTGCAGGCCGTGGCCGAAGGCGAGATGTCCGGTGTCGTGCCGGTCGAGGATCAGACGGTCGGCGTCCGGGAAGCGGTCGGGGTCCCGGTTGGCGCCGCCGAGCGACACCAGCACCAGCTCACCGGCGGGAATCACGACATCGTCAACAGCGACCGGCGTGGTGGTGAACCGTAGCGTTGCCATGGCGACCGGGGACTCGTAGCGGAGGAACTCGTCTATCGCCTCCGGCAGTGCGGGCTGGTTTGCCAGCAGCCACCGGTGCTGGTCGGGGTTGCGCATCAGAGCGAGGGTGGCGGTGCCGAGCAGGTTGACGGTCGTCTCGTGCCCACCGATCAGGAGCAGGAAGACCATGCCGATGATTTCGTCGTCGGTGAGCTGGCCCGCGTCCCGCGCGGCCAGCAGCTCCGTCAGGAGGTCGTCGCCGGGCCGGTTCTGTCGTATTCGTAGCTGAACGGCGATGTAGTCGGTCATTTCCCGCAACGCCGTGGCGAAGGCGGCAGGGTCGTCGTCGTGCGTCAGGATCGCTGTTGACCAGGACCGGTAGGCGCTTCGCTCCTCGGCGGGGAAGCCAAGCAGCTCACAGATGACCAACATCGGAAGCGGGAAGGCGAAGTCCTGCACCAGGTCCACCGTCGTTCGACCGGCGAGCCCGTCCAGCAACGAGGTGGTGATCCGTTCCACCAGCGGCCGCATCGCTGCCACCCGTCGAGCGGTGAACGCGCCCTGAACGAGGCGCCGTAACCGGGTGTGGTCCGGTGGGTCGCTGTTGAGCATGTGGACGATGTCACCGCCGAGGGTAACCCCGGCGACCCGGTTGTCGGCCAGGGCCTGGGCGCGGCGGGAGTCCTGCCCGAATCGTGGGTCGGCCAGCGCCGCCCGCACATCCCGGTAGCGGGCAATGACCCACATCGGGAGGCCCTCGTCGCTGTGCAGGATCGACACCGGGCCGTTGGCGCGGATGCGGGCCAACGTCGGGTACGGATCGGCGATATACGGCACCGGTGGCGGGGCCGACGTGCCGGTCACGGTCTCCACGGCTCTCCTCGCGGTTGGGGCGGTTGAGGCGGTTGGCGGGAGAAAGGGCCCACCTACACGCTCAGGGCAGGAGACGGCCACCGGTACGCCCGGGTCGGCAGCCACCACAGATACCCGGACTGCTCGGCGACCAGCCGTGCCTCGGTCAGCTCCTGGCGTACCGGAACGGGTAGCTGCCCGGCCGGGACCCCCTCCGTCAACTCGGTGATCGCCGTCAGGTGCGCTGGTTCGTCGATGGTGTACATCTCCAGGGTGCCGAGCCGCCGGTCGCGTACCTCGGTGAACCCCGGGCCCCGCCGGGACACGCACATCCCCAGGAAGAACGACGTCTGCCAGCCCCGTACCGCCGCGTCGTCGCCGACACCATCCACTCGAGCCGGCGGATACAGATGGTTGAACAATCCTCGACCCGCGCAGCCGTCGTGGCAACGGGCGACCCACTCCACCGAGATCGCGTAGGCGGTCAGCTCCCGGAGCAACACCAGGGTGCGGGCGGCGACGACGCCCGCGTCCGGACACAGGTCGACCGGGTCGGTGAGCCGGACCTGCCGGACGCCGAGGCGGTAGAACTCGGCGACGACGGGCTCCCACGCGCCAGTGATCCGTCGGGTACCGAGAGACATTCCCGGGACCCGGGCCGTGGTGGGCTCGTAGTCGCGGGACAACTCGAGCTCGACCCCGGTTGCGCTCCACTCGGTCAGCTCGGCGAGCTCAGGCGACGACGGTGGCACGCGATTCCTCCTCAAGTCGCCGGACGGCAGCTCGGCGGTGGTCGATCCGGGTCAGTACCTGATTGTGGGACTCCACGGCGAGGTGCACCTGGTAGCCGCCGTCGTGAAACAGCAGGCCCAGCGCCGTCCACCGGGACAGCAGCGGCTCGACGGCCGCCGTGCCGCCGGGCACCTTCGCGACGAGGGTCGCGACGGTACGGGGCTGGCCCAGGAGCCGAAACAGCTCGACCTCGGCCGGCGTGGTCAGCTCCAGCACGGTCCAGTCGTAGCTGGCGCGCCGGCTGACCAACACGATCCGGTCGGCAAGCTCCTGGTACGTGAGCCGGCTGACCGGATACTGCGCCTGCCAGGCGCCGAGTGCCGCGTCGAGTTCGGCGGCCTGGGCTCCGTCGATGCCCCTCGGCGCCGACGTGAAGACGTACGCCAGGTCGGCGAGCTCGGTTTCGGGCAGCCGGTAGATCTCGGCGTACTGGGGGGCCGGCCGCAGGGTGGCGAACCCCAGTTCCGGGCGGTCGAAGTAGGGGCTGTACCGCTCGATGGCGATCCGGGTCGAGCTGATCGGTGGCTCCAGATGGTGCAGGGCCGGCAACTGCGCGACGACGCTGGTGTAGTCCCGTGCCGTCTCACCGGGGAACCCGTACAGGTAGTTCCAGCTCGCCGTCACACCGGCGCTCTGCGCGTCGCGCAACGCCCGTACGTTCTGGCATCCGGTGACGCCCTTGTCCATCAGCCGCAGCACGTTGGTGCTGAGGCTTTCCACCCCGGGCTGGACCTGCACGGCACCGCCGTCGCTCAGCTGCTGGAAATGGTGCCGGCGCAGGTTGGCCTTGACTTCGAAGTGGAGGCGGAGATCGTACTCCGATTCGGCCAGCCAGCGCAGCACCGTGTCGAAGTAGGCCATGTCCAGGATGTTGTCCACAACGATGAAGTCGAGCAGTTGGTGGCGGCGTGCCAGGTCGAGGAGCTCGTCGAGGAACCGGGCTGGACTCTTGCTACGAAACTGCATGAACGACCCGTTGAGCCCGCAGAACGTGCAGTGATGCTTCTCGCCCCACCAGCAACCGCGGGAGCCTTCGACAACCAGCTTGGGCGCCACCCAGTCCGCCGCCACCGACGCGTCCAGTCGCTCCAGGTAGCCGGTGTAGTCGGGAGCGACGATGTGGGTTGGCGGCAGGGGAGTGGACGACATCGGGTTGGCCTGTCCCGTCCCGTCCCGGTCCCGCCAGCACAGGCCGGCGATTCCCGCCAACTTCGTCCGGTCAGGTGCGGTGGTCAGCGGATCGAGTGCGTCCAGTAGGTGCGGGAAGGCGACCTCGCCCTCACCCCGCACGACGTAGTCGACGTAGGGAAAGTTGCGGTGCAGCGCCGCCCCCTGCGGCCCGTCGCAGTTGGCGCCACCGAACACGATCCGGGTCTGCGGCCGTAGTTGTTTCAGCAGCCGGGCGACGGCCAGGCTGGCGGTATTCTGCTGGAATGTGGTGGTGAAACCGACGACATCGGGTGCCGTCGCCGCCAGTTCGGTCGCGAGACCGCGGATGAACTCGGGCACCACCCGGTGCAGCGACCCGGTCCGTGCGATCTCGGCGTCAGCGGTGCCGTTGCCGGCCAGCAGCCGGGTGTAGGAGTCGAATGACCGGTCTGCGTCGTCGAGCAGGCCGGAGAAGACCCAGTCGCCGGCGCCGAGGAAGTAGGAAGACTCCGAGAAGTACTGATAGTCGGCCAGCGTGAGGTCGGTGACCCGGGCCGCCCAGTCCACGAAGTCGAGGTTCGCGTAGCGGACCTCGACTTCGTGGCCACCCCGGCTGGCTGCCGTACGCAGGATGCCCAGCGCCAGCGACGGAACATCAATCGACCCCCACGGCATGCTGACCAGGACGACCTTCATCGCGGATCCTTCCGTTGGTGGGCTCCGTTCCGGAGCGGGCTGCTCCGGAACGGAGCCGTCGAACTCGCGGTCACCACCGGTGGCTACTCGCTGACCGCCACCTTGTCGGCCGCTGGATCGGTCCCGCCGCTCCGTTCGGCCGCAACCGCCCGATCCATGTCGAGGAACATCTTCACCACGACCGCACCGCGCTCCCGCTCGTTGGTGGCGATCGGGTCGTGCCGTACGCTGCGTCGCTTCATGCGATTCACCTCCCTCCCTGGCTGGTTGGCTGGTACGGACGGCCGTCCGCTGTGGCCGCCCGGGTTCGGTCCGGTCCCAGTGCCTGACCGGCGTACCGGAGTAACTCGTCGAACGCCCGGGTCTGGCTGGCGGCGTCGCCGAGATGGCCGCCGGACATCCAGTGCAGTTGGTGCGGCACCCGGCGGTGGCGCAGTGCAGCGACGTAGCGCCGCACCTGGCCCGGCGGGCAGCGGTCGTCGTCGCTGGCGGCAGCGATGAACAGGGGGCCACGTACCTGATCCAGGTAGGTCATCGGATTGGCCGCGCGGTATCGCTGCGGTACGTCGTCGGGCCCGCCGCCGAAGAGCTCGTCGTCCACCTCGCGCAGCGCCGTCGTGGTGCCGCGGTAGGCGGCCGGGTAGTCGGCGATGGGGGCGACGGCGAGACCGACCGACCAGTCGGCCGGGGTGGCTCCCATCGCGAGGAGAACCAGGTACCCGCCCCACGAGTATCCGCACAGGCCGACCCGGCCTGGTGTGGCGACGCCGCGGTGGAGCAGGTGTCGCCGTACCGAGGTGAGGTCGTCCAGCTGGGCCAGCCCGACCCGGTGGCCGTATCCCCGTTGCCACTGCGGCCCGTACCCGGTCGATCCCCGGTAGTTGGTGCGCACCACCGCGTACCCGGCGCGCACCAGCAGCTCCACCCGAGGGTCGTAGGCGTCGCGGTCGTGCAGGGACGGCCCGCCGTGGACCAGGAACAGGGTCGGCCATGGCCCGGCACCGGGCGGGGTGGCCAGGAAACTGTGGATCCGGCCGTAGGGCTGGGTGGTCCACAGTTCGCTGCGCCGGGCTGTGCCGGTGGGCTGCGCCGGGCCAGCCGCTCGTGGTGCTGCCCGGGCCGCTGCGCCGAGTTCGGCGACCCGGCGCTGGGGCGGCACCGACCCACCGGTCCAGACGTAGTGGATGTCGCCGCCTGGTGCGCAGGTCAGATCCAGGATGGTGCCGGGTGGGGTGGCGATGGTCGCGGGTTCACCGCTGGTCAGGTCGGCCAGCAGTAGCCGGCTGCGACCGGCGTGGTCGTGCTGGATGAGCACCTTCCCGTCCGTGCCGTACCAGTGGGCGGTGACCTCGGTGTCGTAGGAGAGGGCTGCTGCCGGTGCGATACCCCGGTCCGGCTGCCAGGTGCCGACCCGATACCCCTCTGGTGTCTCGACTATGACCAGCAGCTGCGGGTGGGACCGGTCGCCGGGGCGGAACTCGAGCGCCCAGATTCGCCGGTTGTCGCTGCCAGCTACGACATTGAGCTGACCGTCGCTGAGGCGAATGACACTGATCGCCGTGTCGCTGTCGGCCCGCCCGGCCAGTGCGACCGTGTCTCCGTCAGCGGTCAGATCGACCAGTGTCGCGTAGCCCGCCGCGGCGGCCACCAGCTGCCCGGCTCCGCCGGGTCTGCCCACATAGCAGCGGGTCTCGGTTTCGGTGCCGATGCCGACCGCGACCCGGCTGCCGGAGGCGTCGAAGGCGATCCCGGTCTGCCGCCCGGGCGGCAGACCGGTGAGGGCGGCGGGTGGTGTCGTCGGGTCGGTAGGGGTCGGCCGGAACGGTTGCCGTCGCCAGAGCCCGATCCCCGCCGGGTCCGCGTCGAACCACCAGAGGTGCCGGCCGTCGGGTTCGATGTCGTAGCCGGCCACGCCGTTCGGGACGGTGGTGCGGACCTGCCGCTGGTCAGTGCGCCGGTCCCACGCCAGGACCTGGGTCAGGCCATTGTCGACGCAGACCTCGACGGACCTATCAGGCCGCTGGGCAGCGAAAGCAGGCGCGTAGGGAATGTGCACAGTCACCCCGATCCAGGCCAGGCACTTACCGGATCGTAATCGACCAATTGCTTTCAGTAAATAGACGATCGCCGTCGGCTGTTCGGGAGTTTCAGAATAGTTTCTCAAGCCAGGAAAGTCGTTTATTGCCTTATTTTAGGTACTGGAGCTGGGCTATGCCGTTAGCGTCGGCTCATGTGGCTTCGTGCTGTCCTGGGTGCCATCCTCACGCGGTCGTACGCGCTGACCCCGGTCTGGATCTACGCGGGGGCGGCGGTGGCCTGCTGCTCAGGGGACAAGCCAGCCAGATCCATGGTTGCTCCACAACCAGGAGAGGTAGCGCCGCAGTTCCTGCCGCGTGGCGAGCCAGCCCTTGTCCTGGTAGGTGAGGATGCGTTTCACCTCGCCGGAGATCAGGTTCTCGGAGGTGGCGCCGGTCTCCGGGATCGGCGTCTGTGGGGCGACGGCCGCGGGAGCCGGGACGACGGGTATGCGGATGCCACGTCTTTCCAATTCCTTGAGGACGGTGAGATAGAACCGCGGCAGATGGTAGGGGGAGGTGGTGAGTGCCATGCTGGTGATGGCACTCTCCTGCACCTGGTCTGCGATCCAGGCGGCCTGCCGGCCGGTGTTGGGCGACGGGTCCGGCTGTAGCTGGAGCCCTTCCCGGCGGCGGAGGCCGAGACCACGTAGGTAGTCGAGTGTGACCTCGGTGTAGGTCTTCTCCGCCGGGTTCCCGCTCGTGACCAGCAGGTGGCGGAGGCGGGGGTTTGCCTCCCAAGCCCGGATCGCATGGGTGAAGCGCCACTCTTCCCCCTGGCCGGTCGCCACTGCGACGGCGTCAACGTGGCTGGTAGCCGCCGGAGGTATGGACAGGATCATCGTGGTGGCCTTGGTCACCTCGAGGAGTTGGCTGGCCGAGAAGCCATTCAATTCTTCGTCCTGCACAAATCGGGCAATCGCCGACTCGGTGCTCATCTGGGCCTCCAATCGGGGGCTGGGCAGGGCTCCGGGTGCCGGGGCAGGGCTCCGGGGTCGGGCGCCCGTGCGCTAGGAAGGTCGCCATGACGGAAGGATCTTCTCTTAGCCGCGCGGGTCGGGCCATGGCGGTGGCGACGTTGGTATCCCGGGCCGTCGGCTTCGTCCGGCTGGTGGTGCTGGCCTCCGCGCTGGGAATGGGAAGTCGTCTGCTGGACAGCTACAACGTGGCGAACACCCTGCCCAACGCCGTCTACGAGCTTGTCCTCGGAGGTGCGATGGCCAGCGTGGTGGTGCCACTGCTGGTGCGTGCCGCACTGACCGAACCCGATGCCGGGGTGCGTTACGCCCAGCGGCTGCTGTCCCTGCTGGCCTACGGGCTCGGGGCCGTCACCCTGGTGGCGATGATCTTGGCCCCATGGCTGGTCGCCGTCTACACGCCGGGCTTCTCCAGTGAGCAACACGACCTGGCGGTGCTGCTCAGCCGGTTCTTCCTGCCCCAGATTCTGTTCTACGGCCTCAGCGCCACCGCCGGTGCCGTGCTCAACACCCGGGGCCGGTTCGCCGCGCCGACGTGGGCTCCGGTTGTCAACAGCCTGATCGTGATCGCTGTCGGATTGACCTACCTGGCGATCGGCGGCACCACCAGTATCACGTCGATGCCCGCCGGGCAGCTGCTGTTGCTCGCCGTGGGCACCACCGCGGGCGTCTTCGCCCAGATGACCCTGGTGGTGTGGGCGCTGGCACGCAGCGGCTTCGCCCTTCGGCCCCGGCTCAACCCACGGGGCATCGGGATCCGTCGAATCGGCCGGCTCGGCGGCTGGGTCCTCGTGTCGGTCGTCGCCGCGCAGATCCTGCTCGCGGTGGCTACCCGGGTCGCCTCGATCAGCGAAACGGGCGGGGTCAGCGCCTTCCAGACCGCGCTCGCGGTGTTCCAGATGCCATTCGGGGTCATCGTCATGTCGGTGATGACCGCCATGCTGCCCCGGCTCAGTCGCCACGCCGCCGGCCGCCAGCACGCCCACATCGTCGAGGACCTGTCCCAGGCCGTACGGCTGGCCGTCGTCGCCATCGCCCCGATCGCGGTAGCCCTGACGGTACTCGGCCCGCAGATCGCCACGCTGTTGTTCGCCCACGGCCGCAGTTCACCGGCGGCGATCGCCCTGCTGGGGACGGTGGTGGCAGCCTTCGGGTTGGCCCTGGTGCCGTTCACCGGCTTCATGATTCTGCAACGCGGGTTCTACGCCCTGCAGGACACCAGGACCCCCGCGGTCATCACCGTCGGGGTCACCGCCGTCGGCGTGGCCGGATGTTTCGCCGCGTCGTGGCTACTACCCCGCACCAACGCCGTGGTCGGGGTTCCCCTCGCGTACGCGGTCGCCTACACGGTGGGCCTCACTGCTGCCGCCCTTCTCCTGCGCCGCCGACTGGGCCGGATCGACGGGCACCGGCTACTGCGTACGCATGCCCGGGTGGCGGTCGCCGGCGTCCTCTCCGGTAGCGGTGCTGGCCTCACGGTCTACGCCCTCGCCCCGCTGCTCGACTCCCCGAGCAGCGGGGCGTTGATCACCGTGACCACGGCGGGCATCATCGGCTGCGCCGTCTACGTTGTGGTGGCCCGCCTGGTGCACCTCACCGAGCTGCGGCAACTCGTGACAACCGCCCTAGCCGGCCGCAGATTCTGCTGATCTGCTGCGGGAGCGAGCCTGATCCACCAGCCGGGTCACGTCCGCCACGGTGGCCGGGCCCGGATTGACCACACTGACCCAACCCCGCACGGCGTAGACCGGATGGGGCAGCAGGCGGTCCGGCTCCGCGAAGTCGAGCCCGTCGCGGTGTACGGCGAACTCCTCCGGGCCATAGCCGAACAGGTTGCGGAACTCGGCGCGCCCCACCTCGATATTCAGCCGGTACCGTCCGGGGTCGGCCAGGCGGGACCGCTCGTCGAAGCCCGGGACGTCGTGCCCGACGATCGTGGCGAACGGTCGCACCCGTTCCGCGCCGGTGAAGAAGAACCGGTCGCCCCAGGTGTGGGGCGGCTGCTCGGAGCCCGGCGGGATCCGGGTCTCGGTCACCCCCGTCAGGCCGGCGATCCGGGCCGCGTCGGCCGCGCCCGGCTCGGAACCGATGTGCAGGATCGCGTCGCAGGTCCCGACCGTCGCCGCTTCCAACGACGACAGCCCGAGCAGGTCGGCCGCGCGTTCACGTAGCTCGTCCCCGGTGGGCGGCGGAAAGATCCCGGTCTCGGCGCCGAGTTGATGCTCGTAGGTGCCGGGCTCCGGCGGCCCGAGACCGAGCGGCCCGCTCGCCCCGAGGCTGCCGGCCACGTACACGTACCGCTTGCCGAGTGAGGCAGACACGATCGAGCCGGCGCCGTTCCACTGGAAGGCCAGGTCCTGGCCCTCCCAGTGGCTGTCCCACCGGCCCGGGTGCCGTTGCAGATGGACGTTGTGGGCGGAGACCAGGACCGGTCCCCGGTCCCGCTCGAGGGCGATGATGTCGAGCAGGTTCTGCGCCATCAGCGCATCCCGGACGGCGAGCAGGCGACGGATGCGCTGCGACTGGGTGCCCGTTACGGCCATCGCGCCGTGGTAGGTGAGCAGGCCGACAGCCACGCTGGCGAGTACCGTGGCGCGGTTCCAGGACTCCAGCGACGTCTCCCGGACCAGGCGGGGCGCGTCGACGTACAGCTGCGTGCGGAAGTCCTCGGCGATCCCGCGTAGCGTCGTCGCCTCCGGTGACCGGCCGGGAGATCGCGTCGCGTCGTACATGATTTCGGGGGCGGTCCAGCGCTCCTCAGCACCGACGAGGCCGTCCAGGTCGGAGACGGTTTCACCGAGGTAGTCGCGCAGTTCACGCAGCATCGGCCCGGGACTGGGTGCGCCGGTGATCTCGGTTGGGGCGTCGAAGCCGTGGAAGGTGACGCGCTCGTCGGGCGGCAGCTTCTCGTTGTGGGAGCGCAGCCAGTCGACCAGTTCGCGGCTGGCGGGGTGGGCGCCCCAGCCGTGGCTGATGCCGGTGCTCAGGTCCACCTCGTCGCGGCGGCCCTGCACATAGTCGTTGACGGCGAGCCCGGCGGCCCGGTCCGATTCGATGGCGATGGACCGGAAGCCGTGCCCGACGAGGGTTTCGAGGATCCGATTGCGTAGGTGGGGGAAGGCCGGCTCCCCGTGGTGGGGCTCGCCGATCGCGAGCAGCCGCGGCCGGTGGGCGCGGACCAGGGCCTGCAACTCCGTATCGAAAGCCATGACCTTAACCGTATCGTTGAACCCTCGGTTTAAACTGTGGCCATCGTTCAACGGGAGATCGGCTGTTGAAGTCTCAAAAGGCGGTGTACCGTCCGGTGGACCTTGCCCGGGTGCACGGGCTCTCCGCGCAGGCGGTCCGCAACTACGAGGCGGCCGGAGTGATCCCGCCGGCTTCGCGGACGCCGAGCGGCTACCGCAGCTACACCGACAACCATGCGGGCGCGCTGACCGCCTACGTCGCGCTGGTGCGGGGGTACGGCTTCCAGCCGGCCGGGCAGATCATGAGAGCGGTCCTCCGGGGCGACCTCCCCTCCGCCCTGACCGTTGTCGATGCCGCCCACGTACTGCTGCACCGCGACCGGGAGACCCTGGACCAGGTTGCCGCGGCGGCCGTCGTGCTGGCCTCCGGAGCCACCTCGGCCGCGCCTGGTCCGGCCGTGTCGGTCTCCGTCGGTGTTCTCGCCCGCCGGCTCGGTGTCACCCCAGCGACGCTGCGTAAATGGGAGCGGGCGGGCATCCTGGCCCCAGCCCGGTCCCGGACCGCGCGGGTCTACTCACCCGAGGACGTACGCGACGCCGAACTCGCCCACCTCCTGCGACGCGGAGGCTACCTGCTACACCACATCGCTGCGGTGATCGAGCAGGTGCGCGCCGCCGGCGGGGCCGGCCCACTGGCGGCGTCGATCGAACAGTGGCGGGAGCGGCTCACGACCCGCGGCCGGGCGATGCTCACCGGATCCGCCCGCCTCGCGGACTACCTCTCCCATCTCGAGCAGCTCCGTCGCGGTGACACCGCCACCTCAGCTAAGGACTCACCAGGCCAGCACCCGGCGGGCTGACTCGTACTCCTTGGTCAGCTCGTCGTCGATGCGAGAGGAACGCTGCTGGGTGAGCACCACCGCCGGATCGTGCCGCTCAACGCCCTCGAGCATCAGGTGACGCAGACCGGTGGGCGGATGGGAGGAGAACAGCGACGCCTCCTCGCGGCCCGACAGCTGCCGCAACAGCGGCAGCTGGTCGGCACCGGCCGCCCGCGACTCGGCGACCGCCGCCTGCCACCGTTGGGCACCGTGTCCCGCCCTGGACTCCCGGCGTACGGCGAGCGACATTGACTCGACCCGTAGCGCGGTATCCAGCAGGCTCGTCGCGGCAGCGGTTCCCGCGGCCTTCGCGGACATCTCGTCAGCCAGGTACTCGGCCCGTTGACTGTCCCGTAGCGCCACGCACACGAGTGCCACATGCAGCACGAACAACAGACGGGACAACGGGTATTGGATGACCCGCCCAAGGGCCGCCCCGATCCACTCGATGAGGCCGGGGGCGGTCGACGGCGCCGGGCGGAGAAGGTCCGCCGCGGAGCCGAGGGTGGTGAACGCCGGCTGGGTGAGCAGCATCCGCCGCGGGTCGCCGTTGACGAAGTGGCCGAGTTCGTGACCGAGCAGGGCGACGCGTTCCTGCGGTGCGAGGGACCCCCAGTACGGCAGTCCGAGACACAGCACCCGCCGGCGGATGCCTACCGTTGCCGCGTACGCGTTGAAGTCGGCGTTGACGGCAATCACGTCGGGAGCCGGCGCCCCTACCGCCTGCGCCACCTCGTCCACCAGGGCGAAAAGCTCGGGTGCGCGGTCTCGGCGGAGAACGTCGGCGGCGGGGTCGAGCCGCCCGAAGCGGGGCCGTAGTCCGACGGCGAGGGCGAGCAGGGGAACCGCCAGCAGCAGCGACGGGCCCGGGAAGGCGAAACCGACGAGCAGCCAGATCCCGGTGGCAGCGAGGGCCACCACGCCGAGGAACAACAAGCAGGATGCGGCGGCGGTGACGACGGCGGCTGCACCGACGCCACTACTGCCCAGCGATCGCCCGAGTAGCCGGTCGAACTGGCGACGGGTCATCCGGTACCCGATGTCGTGGATCCGTCGGTCCAGCCAGCGCCAGCCGAAGAACGGGCCGATGCGCTCAACGTCGTACGCTTCGAGGTTCCACTCGCAGGCCGGGCACCACGGCAGGGCCTCGCGCGGAGCGACTGTGACAGTGCCGCACTCCGGGCAGGTGTCACCGATAGCCCTGGTATCGATCATGAGGGCTGATTCTGCCGACCAACGCTGACACCGGGTACCGCCCGTTTGGCCGATCTGTTGACAGTCAGGTTCCGTGCTTCCCGGATGCCGGCTGGGGTACGACGGCTGGTCGGTTGGCCAGCCATTCCTGGCGGGTGGCCGCGTACTCAACCTCACCGTGCCCGCCGCCGGGCAGCGGGTCGTCGAAATGCCGGTGGAAGGTGCGTACGTAGTCCAGCCCGACCGC
This sequence comes from Salinispora sp. H7-4, assembly GCF_013416675.1. NCBI lineage: Bacteria > Bacillati > Actinomycetota > Actinomycetes > Micromonosporales > Micromonosporaceae > Salinispora > Salinispora sp. H7-4. The sequence goes on along the minus strand of NZ_JABZED010000002.1, from coordinate 100,282 downwards.
GGCCATGGTCGCGCGGGAGGGCAGGTTCACCGCCATCGTCTCGGCGAAGATGCGGCGCAGGTCCAGGTCGGCGAAGCCGTGCCGGATCAGTTCACGGGCGCCCTCGCTGGCCAGACCTTGACGCCAGTACCGGCGCAGTAACCGGTAGCCCAACTCCGCCTGCCCCTCAACCGGCCCCTGATCCGCGCGTTCCGGCGGCTCTAAAACCCACCATCCGACAAACGAGCCCGCCACCAGCCCGGCCCAGAAACCGAGCCCGGGGACCTTCGACGCGGCGGCGATTCGCTGCCGATGCACCTGCGCCACTTCCGCCCGCTGCCGCGGCCGGCCCAGGTAGCGCATGACTTCCGGATCCGCGTCGAGCTGGACCTCACCCGCCAGGTGATCGTCGCCCAACGGCACGAGTTGGATTCGCGCGGTCCACAAAATGGCCTGGGTCACGAGGGGCATAATGGCGCGGTCGAGCGGGTCGCCTCAATCGATTTCACCACGTCTGCATGCCGGCGACCCTCGGCCCGGTGCCGCCCCCAACCGGGCACTACGAAGGCTCCTATACTCGACGAAGCCAGGGTCTGCTGCACCGATACCCCGATCGTCGCCGCTGCCACGTTCCACGTGTTGGCCCAGGAGGGCATGACGTCACCACCGGCTCCCGTCTTCGACCAGCTCCTGCTTCGCGACCCGCACCGGCGGTACAACGCGCTGCGGGACGAAGCTCCGGTGCATCACATCCGCACGCCGGACGGCGCTCCCGCGTGGTTGGTCACCCGCTACGACGACGTACGAGCGGCATTCACCGACCCGCGCCTGTCGGTCGACAAACGCCTCAGCAGCACCGATGGTGAGCACGGTTCGTCGCTGCCCCCCGAGCTGGACGCGCATCTACTCAACCGCGACCCGCCCGACCACACTCGGCTCCGACGTTTCGCCGCCGCCGCCTTCACCCCTCGCCGCGTCGCCGACCTGCGCCCCGCGGTGGAGCGGATCGTCAGCACGCTGCTGGACGGTCTGGCTGGCAACGACCAGGCGGAGCTGATCGGCTCCCTCGCGTCACCGTTGCCCCTGCAGGTCATGCAGGAACTCCTCGGCCTGCCCACCCAGACCAGCGTCGACTTTCGGACGTGGACGAACACCCTGCTCTCCGCCGACGCCAATCAGCCCGCCCAGTCCCGATCGGCCATGGTCAACATGCGGCGGTTCCTGATCGAACAGGTGGCACACAAGAGAGCGCAGCCCGGCGATGACCTGCTGACGGGTCTCCTCGCCGCCCGTGCGGACGGCGACCGGCTCACCGACGACGAACTCGTCGCGATGCTCTTCCTGCTCATGTTCGCCGGTTACGACAACACCGCCGCGCTCATCGGCAACGTAGCCCACGCGCTACTCACCAACGCGGAGCTAGCCGACGCGGTACGCACCGGGTCGCTGGCCGTCGATGAACTCGTCGACGGCGTCCTGCGGTGGAACCCCTCCTTCCCGCTGGCAGTACGACGGTTCGCCCGTGAACCCGTCACCATCGCCGGCCAGCTGATCCCCGCCGGCGATCGCATCTGGCTCTGTCTGGCCAGCGCGAACCGCGACCCCGCACAATTCACTGAACCCGACACACTCGGTACGGCCGGCATGCGGCGCCCGCACCTGTCCTTTGGTCACGGCATCCACTACTGCCTGGGTGCACCACTCGCCCGCCTCCAGACGACCGTGGCCGTCACCAGCCTGCTCAACCGCTTTCCCGGGATCCGGCTGGCCGTGTCTGCCCAGGACATCCGGTGGCGGGAATCGTTCCGACTACGCGGGCTGGTCGCCTTACCGGTGTTCCTGTAGGTGACGGTTGTGGCTCGGGTGGAACCTACGGCTGAGTGAACCGCAGTTGAGCAGCGCAGCAGGCCCGTACCATGTTCTTGAGGTCCTCGATCGGGGCACGCCGCCCCAGTCGTGGAAAGCCGCCGGGCCGAGGTCGCGTAGCTTGTACACCCGGTCGGCAGCGCGTAGCCGCTGGTACGCCTCCTGCTCCAGGCCGGGTCGCAGGTGCTCCGGCAGCGGTGCCTGTTGCTCGGCCCAGGCGCGTAAGGCGTCACAGTTCGGTCTTATGAACGCGCTCGCTGGCGAAGGCCGAGCACACGGGATCCTGGTCAACGCGATCTGCCCGGTGGCTGCCACCCGCATCTTCCGTCGTACCGTGCAACCGCACGAACTCATGCCCGCGTCGGTGGCTCCAGAAGTCGCCGTTCTTGTCTCCCGCGAGTGTCCCTGCACGGGACATGTCCTCCGGGCCGCCGGTGGTGAGTGGAGAATCTACCAGGTCACCGCGGTGCAGCAAGCCGCCCTCGGCTGCGATGCCGCACCGGAAGACGTGCTGGCGTGGGCGAGCCACGCCACTGGTTGAGTCGAGCAGCTGTGTGCCGTACAGCCGCCGGCCGGACGGTGTGAGGATGTCGACCATGATCCGGGAAACGAGGCGCGATCGATGATCGCCGAGCTGGAGTGTGTCGTTCTGGACTGTCCAGATCCGCCCGGGCTGGCCGAGTTCTACCAGGGGCTACTTGGTGGGACGGTCAACCAGGTTGATCCGCGGTGGAACACAGACGACGACTGGGCCACCCTGCACACCCCCACTGGGTTCGTCTTTGCCTTCCAACGGGTCGCTACCTATCAGCCGCCACGTTGGCCCGCTCCGGACCATCCGCAGCAGTTCCACCTCGACTTCCGAGTTGTCGACCTCGATGCGGCGGAGCAGCAGGTGCTGACGCTCGGCGGGACCGTGCTGGACCGCAAACGGGGCTGGCGGGTCTATGCCGACCCTGCCGGACACCCGTTCTGCCTCCTGCCAAACCGATCCACCTGACGCTGCCGTACGACTACCAGCGGGTCGACTTTCCCGACTGGTGGCTGCCTCAAGTTGGCTGGCAGAGGAATCGCCCTTGTTCTGCCAGTGATTCTGAGGCAAGTCGGGGATCTCGCCTTCCAGCAATGGTTCGGCGGGAACAGCCGGGAGGTTTAGGTTGCCCGGGTTGGCTGCTTCAGGTCGAACGTTCGGCGATGAACACGAGCTCTCGACCCGGGCGATCGGGCGCCTCCCGCACGTCGAGGACTCGGTAGCCGTTGGCGGCCAGAGTCGATTCGACCTCGTCATGACTGCGGAACCGGAGGGTCGAGTCCGAGGTGATGGTCGCGCCGCCGATCAGGAAGCGGTAGGTGTGCCGGAAGGAGACGAATGGCAGGTCGACGTCGGTGACCTCAAGGCGCTGCTCCACCGGCCCGATGCCGGGGATGTCAAGGGTGATCGGATCGACGTCCGCTGCCCATTCCTCCCAAGCGCGATGTTCGGGGCATCTGGTTTCGAAGACGAGATAGCCGTTCGGGCGAAGGGCGGTGTGGATGCTATGGAGGGTCTGCGCCCAGTCGTCGTCGGTAAGGAAGACTTGGGCCACGTTCCCTGTCATCGTCGCCAGGTCGGCATCGAGCGCCGGCAGTGCCGTGGCGTCACCGTGGATCCAGCGGATCCTCCCCGCCTGATCTTTCAGCTTCGCGATCTTGAGTGATGCTTCGGCTGGGTCGACGCCCACGACGTTGTAGCCGCTTCCAGCGAGCAGGATCGCGAGGGATCCTGTTCCGCAACCGATGTCAAGCACGAGGTTCGCGGTCAGCTCGCCGACGATCGCGAGGTAGGCGGCCAAGTCGTCGCGGTCTCCATCGAAAGCGTCGTAGACAGGTGCGAGGCGAGGGTGGGCAAAGATCGCATCGGGCATCCGGGGACCCTATCCACCGTCAAGCGGTTCGGCGACGGACATGACACCCGTTCCGTCCGCCTTGCGCGCAAAGAAGTCCGGCGGGTGCGACCGGACCCCACTGCCCTCCGGCCAAAATAGCCAGAACGGTTGTGCCGCGAATGCGACCACCGTCGGGTCGAAGTCCATTGCCATCGCCTCGTCCCGCTCCAGCCAGGACTCGTACCCGACATGCCTCCCTGAACTGGCCGACCAGTAGCAGCCCGGGTAGTTGCGCTGACCCCAGTACGACGGAAACGATCGCACCGGCGACAGCCGCTCGAATGGCACCCATCGCAGCCTCACCATCGTCCGACGGACCTCATCGCCGTCGGGACCGACATACGCAACTTCGAATCCGGCCGGAGGGACCATCCGGGAACCGGGAATGGCCCGGAGGCGCTTCGCCAACCCTGGCCTCCTGACGACGTCTCTTGCGTTGACCCCACGGGGGCAGATCCCTGTCGCGGAATGGAACTCAGTCTCCGTACCAGTGGAGCGACAGGCCCGGCTCGTCACGCCATCGCACCAGCAACGCCCGTAGCGCCGCCACCAGTCCACGCTCCACGTTGTCACCAGCCACCGTCTCCAGACGGTCGACTTCGGCATTGAGCTGCGGCAGATCCTTACGGCGGAGTACGCCATCTGACCATGGGTCGAGCTGGCCCAAGATCGGCAGTCGGCTTCCGCCGGCCGCGTTCATCAACGGCAGCAGCCTCTCCACAGACACGTCGAGCAGCAAGCCGCGCTCCTCCGCGGTGGCCCACTCTTCGGCGTCGGCGCGATTGTGCTCACGCCGCTGCGCCCGGGTAGCACGACGCAGGCTCTGCGGACGCGGCTGCGGAGGGCGCAGCACCAACAGCAAACCCACCCGGCGACGCTATGGCATCACTTTCACTGAGCCAGCATCAGATCCACCGATCCACGGCGTCAACTGCACTGCGTCGCATCAGGCAGGTGCACCGAGCCAGGACAGACACCACTGGACCCCGCGGTAGCGACTGCGGACACCGGTACACCATAACCGTCATTATGATGCATCGAAATTTTGTCCGTTTTGTTCGGTCCTAAGGATTGTCGGATTATCGGTAATAGAAATTCGATAATTAGGGGCGGCCGCACAGTCAGGGGCGTCCGCGAGGGCCTGATCGGGCTGGCCTGGGTGTCGACCGACGCCCAGGAACTCGCTCGGCAGATCGACGCGCCCAAGGCCGCCTGGCTGCGGCCGGATCTACCTCGACAAGGCATCCGGCAAGAAGGGCACGACCCGCCCCGTACTGACCGCGGCCCTCGAGCACATACGCTGCGGTGGCACCTTCGTCGTACTCGACCTGACCCGGCTGGGCCGCGATACCCGAGAACTGCTGGCCAGCATCGACGATGACCTGCACGCTCACGGCCACCACTGTCGTACTCCGACGGCGTCGTGCTCGACACCAGTGATGGCATGTCCGGGGAACTGATCTTCACCCTGTGGGCCGCCATCGCCACGTTTCAGCGCCAGCAGATAGTCAAGGGCACCCGCGAAGGTCTCGACGCCGCCCGCGCCCGCGGCCGGGTCGGGGGTAGGCCGCGGGCGCTGAGCGCCGAGCAGGTCACCGACGCGCGGATCCTATTAAGCGCTGGTCAGACTCAGGCCGCTGTCGCTGGCAAGCTCGGCGTGTCCCGGTGGACCCTCAAACGTTCTCTGGACTTCGTCGTGGGGATCTGACGCGCCTGGACTTATGAGCGCGGGTTCCTGCGGTGTTCGCGTTCGGCGCTGCGGGTCCTTGCTTGTGTGAGCAGTCGTTCTACCTCGTCCGCGGTGGCCGGGCCTGGGTTGACCACGCTCGCCCAGCCCTGCACGGCGTAGGCCGGGTGGGGTATCAATCGGTCGGCCTGCGCGAATTCGATCTCGTTGCTGTGCGCGGCGAATTCCTCCGGGCCGTAGCCGAACAGCCTCCGGAACTCGTCGCGGCCGACTTCGATGTTGAGCCGGTACCGTCCGGGCTCGGACAGGCGGGACTGTTCGTCGAAGCCGGGCACGTCGTGCCCGACGATCGTGACGAACGGACGTTTTCGGTCCTCGCCGGCGAAGAAGAACCGGTCGCCCCAGGTGTAGGGCGGCATGTCGGAGTCTTCCTGGATCCGGGTCTCAGTCACCCCGGGAAGACCGGTGATCCGGGCGGCGTCGGCCGCACCGGGTTCGGAGCCGATGTGCAGGATCGCGTCGCAGGTCTCGATCGTGGCACTGTCCAGCGGGAAATGCCCGAGTAGGTCCACCACGCGTTCGCGCAGGTCGTCACCGGCCGGGGGCGGGAAGATCCCGGTATGTGGGCCGAGCCGGTCCTCGTAGGTACCGGATTCCGGTTGCCCGAGGCCGACGGGGCCGCTGGCCCCGAGGCTGCCTGCCACGTACAGGTACTTGTCCCCGAGCAGCGGCGACACGATCGAACCGGCACCATTCCATTGGGCGGCCAAGTCCTGACCGTCCCAATGGGTGTCCCACCGGGATGGGTGCCGTTGCAGGTGGGCGTTGTTGGCCGAGACCAGGATCGGCCCGCGGTCGCGTTCGAGCGTGAGGATGTCGAGCAGATTCTGCGCCATCAGCGCGTCACGGACGGCGAGCAGCCGGCCGATCCGCTGCGACTGCGTGCCGGGTTCAGCCATGGCGGCGTGGTAGGTGAGCAGACCGATGACGGTGGTAGCGAGCACCCTGGCGCGGTGGAACGCGTGTGTGCCGGTGTCGGCGATCAGGCGGGGTGCGTCGGCGTGCAGCTGGGTGCGGAGGTCTTCGGCCAGGCCGCGCAGTGCGGCGGCCTGTGGTGAGCGGCCGGGCGATCGGGTCGCGTCGAACATGATTTCCTGGTCGGCCCAGCGGTTCTCGTCACCGACCAGGCTGTCCAGATCCGGTGCCGGCACGTCGAGGTAGTCGCGCAACTCGCGCAGCAGCGGGCCGGGGCTGGGTACGCCGGTGATCTCGGTGGGCGCGTCGAAGCCGTGGAAGGTGATGCGTTGCTCGGGCGGCAGCCCGTCATTGTGCGCGCGCAGCCAGTCGACCAGTTCTCGGGTTGCTGGGTGGGCGCCCCAGCCGTGGCTGATACCGGTGTCCAAATCCACATCGTCGCGGCGGCCCTGCACGTAGTCGTCGACGGCGAGGCCGGCGGCGCGGTCCGACTCGATCGCGATCGACCGGAAGCCGTGCCCGGCGAGTGTTTCCAGGATCCGGTTACGCAGACGCGGGAACGCCGGTTCGCCGTGGTAGGGCTCACCGATCGCGAGTAGGTGTGGCCGGCGGGTGGCGAGCAAGGACGTCAACTCGGTGTCGAAAACCATGACCTTAACCGTATCGTTGAACCACCGGTTGAACCTTTTCCGTATTCACCAGGGGAACCGCCGTTTGAAGCCTCAAACTCGGGTGTCGGCCAGTGGATCTGGCACGGGCATGGACTGTCGCCGCAAGCGGTCCGCAACTACGAACAGGCCGGGGTGATCCCGCCCGCCGCCCGGACCGCGACCGGCTACCGGGCTACCCCGACGACCATGCCAGGGCGCTGGCCGTGCTCGACAGCGTCCATCTGTAGCTGCACCGTGGCCGGGAGACCGTGGAGTGTGTCGCCTCGGCGGCCGCCGTGCTCACGTCGGGCACACCGGGCCACGCACTCTTGTTGAGATCATGTCAGTGGACCACACGACGGCGGCCGAACCGCCGAACGGAATGATGACGGGATGCCCCACCAACAGAAGATCGTTTACGGCAAGCTCGTGCGTGATCGCATTCCGGAAATCATCACCGCCGATGGCCAGATCCCAAGGGTCCGGGTACTGGACGAACCGGACCTACTTCCAGCGCTGATCGCGAAACTGCACGAGGAGGCGGAGGAGGTCGCAACCGCCGAGCCGAACGCGCGACTTCGTGAACTTGCCGACGTGCGCGAAGTACTCGCCGCCCTGACGATCGCGTCTGGCTTCACCGAGGTGCAAGTAGAGGAGGCGGCTGCCAGCAAGCGCGCCGAGCGCGGCGGGGTTCACCCAACGCCTCTGGCTCGACGAGGTACTCATCCCCGACGGGTGAAACTCGGCTGCCCGAGTCTCCGGCGAACCAGCGCTGACGGTTCCCGGTGAACCCACCCTTCGGCTCAGCTCAACCCACGGGAAGCCATCAACCAGGTGGCGGATTTTTGGATCATCAGAATCCAGGGGCCGATGTGGCCGGCGGACCGATTCGGACGCGGCGCCGGGCGCAGATCCTTGGTGCGTGGCAGTCATCGAAGTCAGGGATCTTCGCAAGCGGTACGCGGATCTGATGGTGCTGGACGGGGTGTCGTTCAGTGTCGAGGAGGGCGAGATCTTCGGCATCCTCGGCCCGAACGGTGCCGGCAAGACCACCGCTGTGGAGTGTGTGGAGGGTCTGCGCCGGCCCGACGGTGGGTCGATCCGGGTGCTCGGCCTCGACCCGATCGAGAACCGGGGCACACTGTGCGAGCAGACCGGCGTCCAACTCCAGGACACGCAGCTACCGGACAACCTGAAGGTGTGGGAGGCGCTGGACCTGTACGCCTCGTTCTACGCGAAACCCTGTGACTGGCGGGAACTACTGCAGCAATGGGGGCTGGAAGACAAACGCGATGCCCGGTTCGGCAAGCTGTCCGGAGGGCAGCGGCAGCGGCTGTTTATCGCGTTGGCGTTGGTGGGCGACCCACGTGTGGTGTTTCTGGACGAGCTGACCACCGGCCTGGACCCGCAGGCCCGCCGCGCCACCTGGGCTCTGATCAAGCAGATTCGCGCGACCGGTGTGACCGTCGTTCTGGTCAGCCACTACATGGACGAGGTCGAGGAGCTGTGCGACCGTGCCGCCATCTTTGACCAGGGCCGCATCGTCACACTGGACACCCCGTCCGGCATTGTGGCCGAGATCGACGCCGAGTACGAGATGCGGTTCACGCTCATCGCCGGTGACCTGGCCGACGTGGCCGGCCTGCCCGGGGTGGTCCGGGTGACCAGGAACGGGGACTACGTCGTCGTGACCGGCCGGGGTGACTTCGCGGCCGCCGTCACCGCCCAACTCGCCCGTGACCACGTACTGGTCAGCGACCTGCGCATCGACAGGCGCACCCTCGACGACGCGTTCATCGCCCTGACCGGCCAGCCCTTCGACTAGCCCTGTTTCGAACCGACAAAGGAAGGCGATTATGGGCAAGCTTGCCGTCGTCGAAGTGAAGCTGCTGGCCAGGGAGCCTGGGGCGATCTTCACGCTGCTGATTCCGCTGTTCATCCTGCTGGCGTTCGGCAGTTCCATCGAGCCCGGCGACACCGTTCTCCTACCGATGGCGTTGGCGATCGCCGTGGGACTGGTGGGGCTGTACCTACTGCCGACGACCCTGGCCACCTACCGCGAGCGAGGCATCCTACGTCGGATGTCCACCACGCCGGTCCGGCCCGCGAACCTGCTCGCCGTCCAGGTCATTCTGCAGCTGGTCCTGACGCTGACCACGGGTGCGCTACTGATCGCGATCGCCGGTACCGTCCTCAACGCTGACCTGCCCACCGCCGTGGGGCAAATCGCGGTGACGTTCCTGCTCGGCACCGGGGCCATGTTCGCCGTCGGCCTGCTCATCGCCGCACTCGCCCGCAGCGGCCGGACCGCAAACGGCCTCGGTGTGTTGCTGTACTTCCCGATGGCCTACCTCGCCGGGCTCATGCAACCCACCGACCAGATGCCGAAACTACTCGCCCGCGTCGGCGAGTACACACCGCTTGGCGCCTTTCGACAGAGCATGCACCAGCTGTGGACGGACACCACGCCCAGCCCGGTCCTGCTCGCGGTCCTCGCTGCCTATGGTGTGGCGATCAGCGCCGCGGCGGCCAGGTTCTTTCGTTGGGAGTGACCATGACGGAACGGCTGGAACGGCTGGAACGGCTGGAACGGCTGGAACGGTGGGAGCGGCCGGAGCGGCTGGAACGGTGGGAGCGGCCGGAGCGGCTGGAACGGTGGGAGCGGCTGCAGGAACGGCAGCTGGCCGTGGCGCCCTACGTGCTGCTGGCGGTCGCCGTCGCTCTGTGCCTGGTGACAGGGGAACGGCCATGGCCGATGCTCGCGTTGGCCGCGGCCGCGGCCGGCTGGCTGTGGCTGGTGCCGCGTGGCCCCGCGTACGTCGCCGGGCTGGTGGCGTTGATCGGCCTGCTGTGCACACAGGGGACTTGGTTCGCGCCGTTCTTCGGCTTCGTCGGCTACCTACACTCGTGGTGTTACCTACGAGGCCGTTGGCGCTTCGTCGGGGTGAGCGCTACTGCGGCGATCAGCGTCCTGACCTACAGCGGCGGGCCGCCCGAGGCCACCCCGGCCAGCGTCCTCACGTTCCTGTTCTTCACCGCGGCGATCGTGGGTGGGGTCGCGATGTTCAGTTTCATTGGTGATATCACCCGGGAACGCAGCGCCGAGCGCACCCGCATGGTCAAACAGCTCCAAGACACCATGCGAGAGAACGCCGGCCTACAGGCCCAACTGCTGATCCAGGCTCGTGAGGCGGGCGTCCTGGACGAGCGGCAGCGGATGGCCGCCGAGATTCACGACACGCTCGGCCAGGGTCTGACCGGCATCATCACTCAGCTACAGGCGGCGCGGCGGGCCGAGGACTGGCAGCGACACGTGGACATCGCCGTCCGGCTGGCCCGCGACAGCCTCACCGAGGCCCGTCGATCTGTGCATGCGGTCGGCCCCGGACATCTGGCGGCGGCGCCGCTGGACCAGGCGCTGCGGGCGGTCATCACCGAGTGGGGGGAGCACAACGAGATGGCCGCCACGTTCACCGTCACTGGTACGGTCCGGCGCATGCATCCGGAGATCGAGGAGACGCTGCTGCGTACCGCGCAGGAGGCGTTGGCCAATGCGGCCAAACACGCCGACGCGTCCCGGGTCGGGCTCACCCTCTCGTACATGGAGGATGTCACCATGCTGGATGTGCGTGACGATGGTGCCGGATTCGACCCGACGCAGGTCCGCGACGGTGGTGGTTTCGGCCTCACCTCGATGCGCAGGCGGGTGGACCGCCTCGCGGGCACCCTGGAGATTGAGTCGGCGCTGGGCGCCGGCACAGCGATCTCGGCCAGTGTCCCGGCGGTGACCCGTGATTGACCCGCCGATCCGGCTACTCATCGTTGACGATCATCCCATCGTCCGGGGTGGCATCCGCGGGATGTTGGACGGCGACCCGCAGTTCGAGGTACTTGGCGAGGCCACCAACGGCGCGCAGGCCGTGGACCTTGCCCGCGCGTTGGGTCCGGACGTGATCCTCATGGACCTGCGGATGCCCGGAATGAATGGGGTAGCCGCGATCCTGGAGCTGACCAGGGTGGGCGTAACGGCCCGCATCCTCGTCTTGACCACGTACGACACCGACCGTGACGTGCTGCCCGCCATCGAGGCCGGCGCCACGGGCTACCTACTCAAGGACACCGGCCGCGATGAACTCGTGCACGCGATCCACGCGGCCGCACGCGGCGAGGCGGTGCTGTCCCCGTCCGTCGCCACCCGGCTACTCGGTCAGGTGCGCACCCCGGTCAACGCGCTCAGCGCTCGAGAGCTGGAAGTCCTGGCCCTCATCGCGGAAGGCACCACCAACCGTGAAGCTGCCAGGAAGCTGTTCATCAGCGAAGCAACTGTGAAGAGCCACCTGCTGCACGTCTACGCCAAGCTCGACGTCAACGACCGTGCCGCGGCGGTCGGCGAGGCGTTCCGCCGGGGCCTCCTAACTGTGGACAGGGGCTGAGCTCAGCCCCAGCGGCCGGTGCCCAGGCCACAGCTGCCACCAACCAAGGAAGCTAACCCTCCGTGATCGCCCAGGCGGCGAGAGCACCCACATAAGCGAGGGGCAGCGCCACCGCCGCGACCCCGACGAGACGCGGTGTACGTCTTTCGCGCTGGGTGTATGACAGCAGTGTCCCAATGGAGATCAGCATGCTGACAAGTGCGACGATGACGTACCAGGGCATGCATACTCTCCGTTTCACCAACTTGTCGCGCGAAGTGTTACCTTGCGCGGAACCGTCAGCCTCATTCCGGTAGGACCACTTCAGGTGGCTGGTCCGCGTAGCCCCGGACCGCGCAGCGCCCAGAGGGCTACGGTCACTTCCGGGGTGCGGTGCGGCTTGCGGGCCCGGTCTCAGTGCTTACCGATGATGGCCGGCCCGATCGCACGTGGTCAACCTGCTGGAGGGCGGCGGTCAACTGGTCCAGGCCCAGCGAACCCAGCTCCAGCGCGTGCCGGTGGAATGCGCGCCGGTCGCCGGGGAAGGACGAGCGGCCGGCCAGCCACACCCGCTCGCCCGCCTTGTAGGCCAGCGCCTGACCGGGCCGCCGGCGTCCGCCCGAACCGGTCAGTCCCGCCCGCTGAATCAGAGGGCCAGCGCGACCGCAGCCCCGCTCAGCATGAGAATCCCGGTCGACAGGCATGTTCGGTGCGCGCCGACGATGGAGCCGGGGCCGCCTTCGCGCTCGGCGCGGTGGCTGACGAGCGCGGCGGCCAGCGCGATCGTAGCCCCCAGCACGAGGTAGAGCGGGGTTCCGTAGAGCCACGAATAGGGCGCGAAGTGCACGACCAGCAGGATGACCAGGCCCAGCGGCACCAAGGTGTACCGCCTACTCAGGACCAGGAAGATGACGATCGGGAGGCCGAGCAGCTGACCAGTGGCCATCGTCACCGAGAGCGATTCGAGGGCGGCATGGTGGGGTGGGGGTGGGCCGGGGGTCAGGAGTGTCAACGCCAGGGCCACCGGCAGCGCGACCATGCCCTGGAAGAGCGTGACGATGGCGGCGGTCCGCACACTGGCCTTCGCCCACGCCATCGCGGCGACGAGCCAGGTGATCCCGTACGCGGCCAGGACCGCCCACCCGTATCGGTTCGCCGCGGCCAGTGCTCGCGTGTACTCCTCGACATCCATGGCTCAACGCCTCCGGGCCCGTCGATCGTCAGAGTGAGGTTGTGCTGCCTTGCCGCAGGAACGGTTCGACCGCCGCCAGGAACCTGGCCGGCTGGTCCCGGTGCACGTGATGGCCCGCGGTGATCGTGACCATCCTGGCGTTCGGCATCCGTGCCGCCGTTGCCGCCAGCAACGCCTGCCGGTCGTCACTGCTGGCCCCGTCAACTATCAGCGTCGGTGTCTTTACCATGTCTGTCCCCTCCCACCAGGCCGGATCCGGGTCGGTCAGTTGCGCCCGAAGCGCGTTGACCACCGCGAAGTCAAACGGTGTCGGCTCGTCCGGCGCGGCCCGCGGCGGCCGGTACAGATCCCCGGGCCGGGGCACGGTCGCGTCCTCCAACACCAGCTGCGTGACCCGGTCCGGGGCTGCCTGCGCCACCAACATCCCCACCACCGCCCCCATGGAATGCCCGACCAGCGCGGCGCGGGTCAACCCCACCGCATCCAAGAAGCCGAGTACGTCGTCGCGCATCAACTCGAACGAGTATGTACCAGGCCGGCTGCTGTTCCCGTGCCCCCGCAGATCCAGCACGAACACCTGGAAGGTGGTAGCCAGCTCCGCCAATACGGGCATCCAGCCCGGCCCACTGTCACCCAGGCCGTGCAAAAGCACCACGGGTTGCCCGGCCGGATTCCCGACCAGTTGGTAGCTGACGCTGACCTCACCCACATCCACCGAATCGATCATCCACCCACTGTAGCCAGAGGACGTTGACTGTCGCGGGAGCGAAGGGCCCGGGTAGCGAGTACTCGATCGGGTGCAACCTGGGAGCGGCCTGGCATGTCTATTACTACGGGCGGATGAGGTAGCCCGGCAACCTGTTTGGAGGGGGAGCGATGCGCAGGAACGGAATCGGTTTCGGTCGGCAAAGCTGGGTCGCCGCCATGGCGGTTGTTCTGGCCGGCGCGATGGTCGGAGGGCTGGCGGGCTGTGGAGTGGATGAGGTGCCTTCCGGCGCGCCGGTGACGACCGGGGCACCGACGGCAGGCGGGGGACCGTCGGCAACGCCCTCCACGGGTGCCGGGGCCGACCCCCCGAGCACGGCGAAGCCGACGGCCGTGACGCCCGACGGGACCGGTGGTAGGACGACGGGTGTGCCGAGCCTGCCGGCATCGACCCGTCCGTCCGGTACGCCGAAGCCCCCGGTGTCGTACGACCCGGCCGAAGACATCACCGACCTGGTGACACAGACCACGGGCCTGCGGCTCGACCGGCCAGTGGACGGCATCCGGCACGGCAAGCTGGCGGTGACCGTCCACAACCGTGGACCGGAACCGGTGTGGGGGCTGACCTTCATCGTCGAGGTGCCGGAGAGCATGACCGTAGACGGTGGTGACTGGTCGGGCTGCACGCCGCTCCGTTCGAAAGAGTCCGGGTTCCCGGCGGGGGCGAAGTGCGACAAGGGCTACCTGGCTCCCGGCAGGTCCCGGACGTTCCGGCTGGGCATGAAGTCGCCGGCGGCTAAGGATGGCGCGGACAGCCTGCAGTCCCGTTGGCTGGTTGACGTCTGGTCCGGTGGGAAAGACGACGCTTTTTACCGGGATCTCGGGCCGGATGACAACCGGCGTATCTTCTTGGTCTACCGTGCCTGAGAGCGTCGGCGCTGTGGCCCGTCCGACTGGCAGGGTGAGGTAGTCGAACTGTCGTGAGTTCGCAGCTCGGCTGGCATCGAAGTAACTGTGAGTGGTATACGCTCTCTACCTCACTTGTGGGCTTCGGAGTTGAGTCTGGTGAGAGCGCTTATCGAACCGTCGCGCATTCGGCTCGGTCTCCCGGCAATCAACTACGCTGCGTGTTTAATGAAGGCCGTGAGTAGGGTTCACCCGAGGTCGGATCCCTGCAGGTCGATCGAGATGCTGGCGTGGTGCGGAACGACTGGGATCATGTCGGGCGGCTGTGGACCAACGGCGAGCAGTTCCTCGCCATTGACAGCGCCGGGCGCAGTGATTGGCGTGGGCACACCGATGGCGAGTTTGATCGGACCGTGCACTTGACGTGGCGGGAAACCTGGCTCACGGTCGGCTCGCGGATGGCGGCTCTCGTCGGCGGAGACGGCGTCGTTGGGGACGACAGCTGGGTCGAGTGCCGGCAAAACACGACTCACCGTCGCGGGGCGTCGACCCGGGGCTGCTGATCGGCACGGACGGTGTGACGGCGTACCGGTTGAAGGTCCGCTGGTGTACGACGCTTGACGATGAGAGCTGTTTCGCGCGCTGGCTGCTCATGCCAGTGCCGGCCGGTCATTGACTGCCGTGCGCTCGGAGACAGGCACGGCGTGCTCAGATCGACGCCGAGCAGGCTCGGTTCTCAGCGTCCATGCTCGCTGGGGGCGTCGCTGGACCAGGTTGTGCCGGCCTCACGAGCGAGTCGCGTGGTGGTAGCCGCGGTGGCGACGACGGGCGCTGGCCTGTCAAGGACGTGCTGGCGAATCGCGACGGCGCAGCCGGCTGCGGCTGGGATGCCGAGGGCGTTGATGAGCGTGGATGGGCTGCGAGGGCGGATCGCCTGGCCGGAGCGCCGGCCCCCACCGTGCTCGCCGCGAGGCTGCAGGCCAGCTGTTGGTCGCGCCACCCGTCGAGCATCGCCCGCGTATGCCCTGCTCAAAGCGCTGATGCCCGGCCGTCCGGACGGCATGCAAAGTGTCGCCAGTTCGCATCGAATGCAGTACACGTCAGAAGGAAGATCGGTACAGCGGTTAGGTCTGCGACCGGTAGCGGCGTACCAGGTGCAGCGCGTCGAGGACCGGCCGGTGCGAGTTGTCGCAGCGGCCATTCGTACACATATTCTATCCACATGTTGTGGAAAGGAGTCCGGGGCGGGTCTATCAATACCTGTTGGCGCGCTTGCCAGCAATCGCGGGTGCTACCGTAGTAAGGTTTCGGTATGACCGAGTTCCGTAAGTTGTCGATCAGCGTGCCTCCGGATGTGGCCGAGACCCTGGAGAGCCAGGGCAAGGGGCGGGCGAGCGCCTATGTGACCGGGGCAGTACGTGCGCAACGGGCATGGGAACAGTTCCGTGCTGAGCAGGGGCGTCGGGGGGTCATCCTCACTGATGAGGGGATGACTGCCGCTCGTGCGCGCCGGTACGCGGTGCAGGCCGAGTGGACGCCCGAGCGGTACGCCGCGCTGCAGCAGCAGGTGCGTGAGCACGTGGAGCGTGGGTTGTCCGGCGGCGACCAGCAGGCGCCGGCCGCGTGAGCGCCGAGGACCAGGGGGCTCCGATCACCCTGGTGTTGGACCGGTCGGCGGTGTTGGCGTACGTGGCCGGGTCGATCCACGCTGTCGAGCCGGTAGCGGAGGTGGTCACCGACCGGCAGCGGGTAGGCGTCACCAGCGTCACCGTCGCCGAGGCCCTGGCGCTGCTGGCCGATCCGAAAGGCCGGGA
This sequence comes from Salinispora sp. H7-4, assembly GCF_013416675.1. NCBI lineage: Bacteria > Bacillati > Actinomycetota > Actinomycetes > Micromonosporales > Micromonosporaceae > Salinispora > Salinispora sp. H7-4. The sequence continues at coordinate 84,171 of NZ_JABZED010000002.1, read as the reverse complement.
GGATCTGCACGCGCTGCTGGGTATGGATGCCTGCGTGGTGCTGCCGACCTGGGGGGAGGACTGGCTGGAGTTGGCCTACTGGCGCCAGGTCACCAGCCGCGCTGACCTGGCCACGACGGTGCGGGCAGCGCTGGAGCATCAAGCGTCGATCCTGACTGGCGAGGGTCATCGCTACGCCGACGGCCTACCCGTAATCCACATGCCTGGATAGGCTCTGCGGATGGACAGGACTTGGGCGACCGGCCGGAAGTGAGTTGGGTAGCCACACCCTCTACGGTGGAGCTTGATGGACCAGGCCTCGGCGGCTGTCAGTTGTCAGGCTCCGGTGGCAGCTACCGGTGCACGGCGTCAGCTGCACTGGCTGCCGGCGGGACCGTGACGTTCCGGTTCGACTTCATCGCACCGACCGGTGCGATGGCCGACGGCCGACCAGGCGGCAAGCTGGTCGCATGAAAGCTCTGACCGCTGAACTCGTGGTGGATGGTCGTGCCCCACAGACCCCGGCGCTCGCCCCGAACGGCCGTACGATGTGTTACGTGCTGGCTCCCACCAGCCGAGTCGGTGACCACCTCGACACCGAGTTGTGGCTGATCGATGTCGACGGTAGCGGTGCGGCACGCCGGGTGACCGCGGACACCGCGACGGAGTCCCAGCCGCGCTGGTCCACAGACTCGGGCACGCTGTTCTTCCTGTCCGACCGCGCCGAGCGCGGCGTCCCGCAGTTGTACCGGCTCACTCTCGCTGACGGCACCAGGACCGGGTTGACCGGGTGGCGGGCCGGTATCACCGACCACCTGACCCTCGCCGACCCCAACCAGGTCGCCCTGCTCGCGCAGGATGAACCCACCGAGGAGGACGAGCGCCGCGCCCGGGACCGCGACGACGCTGTCGTCGTCGGGGCGCGGGAGCCACGGGCCAGGCTGCGACTGCTCGACCTCGACACCGGCCAGGTCACCACGCCGAACGTGTTCGGCGATCGGCACGTCGTCGAACTGCGACAACGACCGGACGGCGGCCCGCTCGCCGTGCTCACCCAGGCCAGTGCCGACAACGACTACGGTCCCCGCACCGCCCGGCTGCACCTGTTCGACCACCACACCGGGATCGCGGAGGACCTTGGGCCGGTCGCCGCCGACGCGCGCTCGCTGGCCTGGTGGCCAGCGGAGGACGGTTGGCACCTCGGATACCTCGCCCTCACCCCACCGGGTCTACAGGCCGGTAGCGCCGTGTTCGACCTTGCCCTGGACGATCGTGTCCTGCGGAACCGCACCGCCGGGCTGTCGATGTGCCCCACCGAACTGCGCCAAACCGACGCCGCCGCACTGGTGGTGTTCGCCGAGGGCCTGCACACCACCCTGGCCCGGATCGACCCCAACGAACTCACACCCCTGTCCCAGCACCGGGGACGTCTCGACGGCCTCACCGCCACCCGCACCGGCGCGGAAGTCGCCGCGCTGACCGGCAGCCGGTATCAACTCCCCAACGTCTACTTCGGGTCACCGGCCGGACCGCTGCGAAAAGTCACCGACACCCGTCCGGAACTGGCCGGGATCCCGCTCGGCACGCAGCAACCGCTGACTTACCACGCCGCCGACGGCCTCGCTCTGGACGGCCTGCTCGTCCTCCCGGTGGGAAAGACCGCGGCTGACGGCCCGTTCCCGCTGGTCACGATCGTGCACGGGGGCCCGTACGACCGGCACGCCGACCGCTGCCAGTTGTTCTGGTTCCCCAGCGGCCAATGGCTGGCCACCGCCGGCTACGCGGTGTTTCTGCCCAACCCGCGCGGTGGGCAGGGCCACGGCCACCAGTTCGCCGCCCGCGTTGCGGGCCGGGTCGGCCGGGAGGAGTGGACCGACATTTTGACCGGCATCGACCTGCTCGTCGCCCAGGGCATCGCCGACCCCGACCGGCTGGGCATCGCCGGGTCGAGTCACGGCGGCTTCATGTCCGCCTGGGCCGTCGGCCAGACCGACCGGTTCCGTGCCGCTCTGGTCGGCGCCGGCGTCACCGACTGGGGCATGCTCGCCGCGACCGGGGAGAACGGCCAGTTCGAAGCCGCACTCGGCGGCAGCACCGGCTGGTCCGGCATCGGACCGCACCCGCATGACGCGGTCAGCCCGATCTCCTTCGCCAGCCGCATCCGTACTCCGGTGCTGATAATGCACGGTGCCGAGGACACCAACGTCCCGCTCGGCCAGGCCGTGTATCTCCACCGGGCGCTACGCCACTTCGGCGTTGAGCACGAGTTCGTGATCTATCCGAGGGAGGGCCACTCCATCCGCGAGCGCGCCCACCAACTCGACGTCCTACACCGCACGCGTGCCTGGTTCGACCGCTGGCTACGCCCGGAACGCTGACGTGCCCGCCCGTGAGGTGGCCGGTTCGACCGGGGCAGGATGCCGCCTGTGGCCCAATCAATGTGGTGGACCAGGCGGATCCAACTCGTGCCGTGGAGTGACGACCATGTGGACAGTGAGGTCGAGCTCGACGTGGATCCGGAGGCCATGCGCTATCTGGGCCGGCCGAGGCAACGGGTGGAGGTGGAACAGGCGTATCGGCGGAGAGTTGCCGCCGCGTCAACGGTTCCCGGGTTCGGCTTCTGGGCTGGTCGAGGGCCCGTTCGTCGCTTGGTGGATCTTGTAGTCGCCGGAGCGCACGGATCAGGCGGGGAGGAGGGGAGCCCGTAATCTGATCCGGCACGGCTTCGCCGATTCACGGGACAACTTTCCATTCTTGATTCGCACTATGGACGGCGCGTAGCGGAAGGCCGAGGTTAGTGCAGGGCGAGTGTCCCGGCACGGACGCTGTGCCGCAGCGACCAGGTGAGGGACAGGTAGCCAAGCAGGCCCCAGCCGGCGGCAACCAGCAGTTCGCCGGCGAGCGGCGCCATCGGCACCGGGGTGCCGTCCACGGCGGCGCGCAGCGCGGGCATGGCGTGACTGACCGGAAGCACCTGCGCCACGGCGTGAGCGAACCCGTCGGCGGGGGTGGGGAAGTTGACGCCGCACAGGGCGAGGATCACGATGGTGACGCCGGCGGTCAGGTAGGTGCGGCTCTCCGGCCAACGCAAGCTCACGCCGCACAGCGCGAGTGCCAGCTGGTAGGTGCTCGCCGCCATCAGCAATTCGATCGCGAAAACTACCGGTAGACCCGGATAGTGCACCTGCCGGGCGGTGAGTAGAGGGAGCGCGCACAGGGCGACCATGGCGGTAATCATGCCGTCCGCCACCCAGTACAGCCCGCGGGACGCCATGACCAAGTACGGGTCGGCCCGGCTGAGCAGAAGGAACTGCAGCGTGCCCCCGCGCCGTTCGGCAACGGTGGACGAGACGACACCGAGGGTACCGAACGATGCCAGGACGGCGGCGTTGCCGACGGCGAGAAAGCCGTCTGTGCCGGGCGAGCCGACCAGGCGGCCCAGCGTCGCGAAAAACATCACCTGGCAGAGAAGACGCAGTAGCCAGCCGAACAGCCAGGAACGCCACGTGAACATGGCGCGGTAGTCCGCGTAGGCGGCGACCACCCCGTATCCAAGACCGCGCAGGGGAGCGGGGACGGCAAAGCGCATGGTTCTCCTCAGTGATGCAGAGGCACGGCGCCGCTGCGAGCCGAGCGCAGGACGCGGCGGAGCATCAAGACGCCGACGGCCACCTGTGCCACGGTCAGCGTGAGTAGCACACCTAGCCGCGCAGCCGGCGCGTCCAGGTCTCCCGCCGCCGCGTCCCGCAGGAGCTGGAATCCGTGGGAGAGGAAGAAGCAGTCGGCCACCCAGCGGAAGGGCGGCGGAAGCCAGGACACCGGCAGGGTGAGTCCGCCCAGCAAATAGAAGGGGTACGTCAGGGTGTTCTGCATGGTGCGGGCCGCGCGGACCAGCACCAAAAGGCCGCTGACCAGCAGAGCAGCTCCGGCCGTACCGATGACAAGAATGACCGCGACCAGCAGGCAGAACAGCGGGTCTGCCAGCCTGGTCGGCAGGCCGAAGAGCCGGCCGACCAACAGAACTTCACCGAGGACGGGCAGGCTGAGCGCGCTGCTGACGGTCACCCGGAACACGAGTGAGACCAGATAGGTCGCCGGCGTCAGTAGCGAGTACTCCAGGGTCCCCTCGATGCGGTCGTCGTCGACCACTCGGGATGCGACGAAGACTGCGTGTGACCACATGCTCATGCCGAACGCGGTCAGCGCCACCGCCGTGGCTGCTGTCGCGCCCCGGTGGTGCCGGACCAGGGAGAAGAACACCACCGAGTAGAGCGGAGTCACCAGCAGCACGGCGAATAGGCCGGGGCTGCGGACGATCAGCTGCCATTGGGTACGGGCGAGGACGAGCATCAGAGCGCGAAGTCTCGGTCCCGGATGATAGCGCGGTACACATCGGACAGACCGGGTCGCGTCACGGACATCTCAGTCACCTGTGCCTCCGCCAGCAGGGCCAGTACCTTGGCTAGCGCGATGTCGTCTGTCACGTGGGCGGTGACCTGGCCGGCGTCGCACGACACGATCGAGGTCCGCGGCACCCGCCCGATCGAGGCGGCCAGTGCCGGGTCGACCTGGAGTGCCGTCACGATGCGCGGCGCGGTGAGGCCGGCGAGTAGGTCGCTGGGCGTACCCGATCGGAGCAGCCGCCCGTGGTCGATCAACGCTACCCGCGAGCACAGGTCCTCGGCCTCGGGCATGTCGTGGGTGGTGAGCAGCACGGTCGTGCCGTCCGCGCTCAGTTGCCGTACGACGTTGCGGAAGGCCAGGGATGCGTGCGGGTCTAGACCGTTCGTGGGTTCGTCCATGACCAGGACGGCCGGCTCGGTGAGCAGAGCCCGGGCCAGGTGGACGCGTTGCACCATGCCCCGGGAGAAGGTCTCCACCCGCTCGTCGGCCGTCTCGGTGAGGCCGAGATGGTCGAGCAGGTGGCCGGTGCGCCGCCGGCTGGTACGCCCGTCCAGCCCCTGCAAGGCGGCCCAGTAGGCCAGGTTCTGGCGGGCCGTGAGCCGGCTGTAGAGCCCGCGGTCGCCACCCACCAGCAGGCCGATGCGCTTGCGCACCTGCCGGGACTCGGTCACCACGTCGTAGCCCTGGATCTGAGCTGTTCCCGCGCTTGGCAGCAGCAGCGTGGTGAGAATCCGCGCCAGGGTGGTCTTGCCCGCGCCGTTCGGGCCGAGGAGCCCAAAGACCTCTCCCGCCTCGATGTTGAGGGTGAGCCCGTCCAGCGCGGTGCGCTCGCCCTGCCGGAGGGCGTACCGGCGGGTGAGATTCCGTGTCTGCACCATGGACACGGCTACCGACTGCCAGCCTGGACGTCGAGGAGAGCCAGCTCAGCCTGAGCCCGTTCGTACAGCTCGGGATCCACGAGTTCGTCCGCTACGAGTAGCGCGTCCAGCACCGGGGTTCGGAGCAGGGTGAGGTCCGGCGCGGCCTGATGGAAGTGGCTCCGCTCCCAGCTTGGCCGGTCCGGCACGCGGCGCAGTGGCATGCCATAGCGGGGCCGGGTCGCTGTGGTTCCGTCGACGCTCGCGATCCCAGCGTCCCGCCGGGTCGTCTCGCGCGCAACGGCCCCGGAAAGCGTCTGCGCGAGTTGCGCGAGGTGGGCGGCGGCTGCCCGGTCGGCGGTGTAGGTGAGCAGTTCGGATAGTTCGGGTGCCAGCAGGAATCGGTCGGCGCTGGCGACGAGGGTGACGTCGTCCGCGACCGGCTGACTGGGTCCGAAGAGGACTAGCACGTCGATCGCGTCCTTGGCGGTGAACTCTCGCTGGAACCGTTCCTCGGCGAGGCTCAGTAGGTCGCTAAGCCAGGTGTCCGCCGGCAGGGCCGGGCGTAATGGCACGCTGACGAAATTCCCGCCGAACGCCATCGTGCCGACTTCCACCTTGACGTCGCGGTCGAGCAGAGGGTCGTCGGCCGGCCGGCTCAGCGCCACCATCAGGTGCGGGGCGTCCGCGGCCGGCAGGACGGAGATGTCGATGTGCTCCACCGGCTGGTCCCGGAGCATGGCACGGACGACGCGCCACAGCACGACCTCGTCGGCGACGACTAGGTCCAGGTCCCCGACCGGGCGCACCAGGCCCGGGGGGTAGCGGTCGGCAAGGGAGGGACCTTTGACCACGCGGACCTCACCCGCCTCTCGGGCCCGCGCCAGCAAGTGCCGGTAGCCGGCGGCACGGTGGCGGGCCCGGCGTAGCTCGTCCGCCGATCCGCTGCCCAGGACGATGCCTTCGTGTTCGGCCACGGACAGGACGAGGTGGGGCAGTGCGACCGAGGCTTCCCGGGCGGCCCGCAGCAGCGCGCGGAGGCTGCGGTGCTCGTCGAGGCCAAGGAGCCGATAGAGCAGCTCGATGGTGATGCCGTCAGCGATCATCGATGCTGCTCTCCAGGGGTACGGCGTGAAAATGGTGGTCGACAAGCCAACCCTTGCGGGTCAGTGAACTGACGACGCGGTCGCCGACACCCGGGTCGGCTCCGTGGACCACGTGACCCACGAGGGGGAGTCCGGCCGCGGCCGCGGTGGCGACGCACACCGCCACGAGGGCCTCGCGCGCAGCCCGGTTGGTGGCCGGTTCCACGAGGACATCGAGCAGTTCCACGAAGTCTTCGCCGGTGACCTGGTCGTGGCTCTCCAGCAGCAGAATCGCATGACCGGCCGGCTCGTCCCGGGTGCCGACCAGATAAGAGAGCCGGTCCGGCGCGGCCAGGATCTGCTCGGCCAGCTCAGCCAGCCGCTCGGCCGGCGCGGACCCGCCGGCCGCCGCCAAGAATGCCTGTACCATCCACTTCGCTATTCGCGCATCGTCCGCGGGTTCAGCCGGCCGGACGGGTGGCTGGGCCAACGCCTCGGTGCCGGGCCGTGCCCCGTGCCGCACATAGGTCAGGTACGGTGACCAGCCCGACGGCGGCTCCTGCGGGGCTGGTACGCGCACCACGGCCCGATCGGCCTCCGGGAATCTCTCCGCGAGGTGACGCACCAGCCGCCGCCGGCGCCGCGCGTCCGTAACGAGGCCGGGATCGCAGTACTCGACGAGGCACTGCGTCTCCCCGGTCACCGGTTCCGTCAGCGTGCCGGCGACGAGGACGAGACTGTCGAGCTCGTGCAGCAGGCCGCTGTTGGCTGCTGCGCTCAGATAGCGGGCATGTGGTGCGGTCATCGGGGTTCCGGGCGGACGACCGTCACAAGGCTGTCGCGGATACGTCGCGCGGCGGCGCACACCTGTTCGGCGGTGACCGCGCCGAGCCGGGTTAGGTCCTCCTCCAGCGACCACGGCACCGCGCCTGCCCGCGTACGCTGCCCGAGCCGGCGTGCGTACTCCAGCGGTGCCTCGCCGTCGAGGATCAGCTGCATCTGCGCCTGTCTGCGGGCGGCGAGCAGGTCGTTGGGGTCCGGACCGGCGGTGGCGAGGTCGTCGAGGGTGGTCCGGATGACGTCGAGGAGCCGGTCGCCGTTGACCGGTTCCACACCGGCCAGGATCCGCCAGGCGCCGCTCTCGGCGTACCCGCGTGACCACGCGTCGAAGGAGTAGGCAAGGCCCTGCTCGTTGCGGAGCCGCCGATACAGCAGGGAGGAGGGGCTGGCGCCGCATAGGCTGGCCAGGACCGTGTCCGCATACCCGTCTGAGGACCCGGCCGCGGCGCAACGGCTACCCACGCAGATCCAGGCGAACTCGTCCGGCCAGGCCGGCGGGGCTGCGACGACCTCCGGTGACAGCGCGACCTCGAGCCGCGCGCTGTCTTCCGAGCGCTGCCGGAGGATCCGGTGCGCGGTGTCGGGAATCTCGGGGCCTACGACGGTCAGCGACATGGGGGCGGCCAGGAATCGCTCTTCGTACACCTCGCGTACCTGGAACTGGGTGATGGAACGGACCTGCTCGGCGCTTCCGCCGACCGGCCGGCCGAGGGGGTGGCCGGGGAACAGTGCACCGAAGAACGCGTCCTGCACGGTGTCGCAGGGATCCGCGCCAGCGGCGGTGAGCTCCTGCAACACCACCGCACGCTCCTGTTCCAGGGCGGTGTCGGTCAGTGCGGAACGCAGCACGCTGTCCGCCAGCCAGCCGACGGCCTCTCCTGCGTCCTCGGCGTGAACGCGCAGGTGGAAGAGCATAATCTCCAGTCCGGTCTCGGCGTTGGCCTGGCCACCGAGGCGCTCGATCCGCTCGCATAAGGACGGCTGGGCGCCGTCCGGGGCGGCCATGAGTAGATGCTCTAGCAGGTGGGCGACCCCGCCGTTGCCCGCGGGATCGTGCCGTGACCCGTACGCCACCGCCAAGCACAGGCTGGTCGTGCGGAGACGGTTGTTGACGACACCAATGACCGGGATCTGAGGGGTGGCGTCCATAGGGTGCTGACTTTTCCTTCCACACGGGTGGTCCACGGGTGTATTGGCCGGAGCGGCAGGCGCGGATGCCGCCCCTGAACGGGTCTGGAGACGGCACCCGCTCGAACTCAGCGCTCCTTAGACTTGGGCTTGTCCTGCGTACGGATCTTGTCAAGCCGCGGGCGGAGTAACATGAGAACCTGGCGCATTGTCATCACCTCCCTCCGCGTACAAACAGCGGGATGGCCTCCCAAAATGCGGTTCCGCCATCGACGGGACACAGCAAATCGCGCAATGCGTCGAACGGTCCGCATCCTGTTTGGATGATAATCCAGACAGGGACCCTGTCCAGGGGTTGTGATTGTTACCACATCGACCTTTGCCGCTGGCATCGTGGTCCCTGTTCATTCTCCGGATTCCGTTCCGGGGTGCCTTGCCATGCCTGCGAACGGGTGGCATTATGTGCGCTCCGACAGAGCGCAATAGCATGCGTGGACGGCGCAGTCCGTCGGGTGTTTAAGCATGATCAACGACGATCGAGAGGGCGGACTGTGGCGGCAGACACCCGTGCGGGCCTTCCCATCGTCCTGAGCACACCCGCGCCGGTGACCCATCGGACCGCCGAGGAGAACCTCGGTCTCGGTTACCTCGCCGCGGTGTTGCGCGCCGACGGATGGCGGGTCGTCATCGTCGACGGCTGGCTGGAGGGTCTCACCGCGGCGCAGCTCGCGGAGCGGATCGCCGGGCACGCGCCGGGGCTGGTTGGCTTCGCCTGCTACCGGTCGAACATTGCTCGGGCGATTGAGACGCTCAACCTCGTCAGACTCGCCGGCGCCCGCCCGTTCACGCTGGCCGGTGGGTACGGCCCGACCTTCCACGCACATGAGTTCCTGCAGGCCGGCTTTGATGCGGTGGTCCGTGGCGAGGGGGAGCAGGCCATCCTGGCAGTCGCGCGGCATTTGGCGTCCGGCACTCCCGCACTCACCGAGATCCCTGGCCTGAGCACGCTGACCGCAGACGGCCTAGCCCACCATGCGCCGCCGCCGGCGAAGGTGCCGATGGACGACCTGCCCGACCCTGCCCGAGACACGCTGGCGCTGACACTGCGCCGGCGCAGCCTGGTCCATGTGCAGACCGCCCGCGGATGTCAGGCGAGCTGTACGTTCTGCTCGATCGTCGCGTTCGAACGGGTCGGCGGCGGCGCGACGTGGCGCCAGCGCGGCATCCCGCGCATCGTGGACGAGCTTGAGTGCCTTATGGGTCAGGGCGCCACCCACTTTAAGATCATTGATGACAGTCTGGTTGAGCCGCCGCGCGACGAGCAGTGGTGCGCGGATCTGGCCGACGAGGTCAGCCGGCGCGGCATCCGGCCCCGGCTGCGCGGTTCCATCCGCGCGGACCGGGTCACTGAGCCGGTCGTGGCGGAACTCTCGCGGGCCGGCTTCTTCTCATTCTCCTGCGGAATCGAGAACTTCGCCGAGAGCGCATTGCGCCGCATGGCCAAACGCGCCGACGTCGCACAGAACTGTCGTGCCCTCGACCTCTTCCAGCAGTACGGCATCTATGTGCAGGCCGGCCACATTCTTTTCGACGACCGGACTACCCTGAGTGAACTGGCCGAGAATCTGGCGCTCATGGGGCACTATCGGTGGACTGTTTCGAAAGGCATCTTCACCGAGATGTATGCCGCCAACGGCACCAACTTCACCCGCCGCCTGTCTCGCACCGGTCAGCTCCTCGGAGACCCGCAGGGCCTGGGCAACAACAAGTACCCGCTCACCGATCCGGCCGTCGAGCTGGTCTACCAGGCGCTCAAGACCTGGCACAAGGCCCACACGGTCGTCTACGACGAAGCCATCGACCCGGTCTCGGCGCCCAAGGCCCTGGATCCGGAGTCCCTGCGGGAGTTTCACGGCCTCGGCATGGCGCTGCGCTCGGCAGACCTGGATTTCTTCGCGCTCGTCATGTCGGTCGTGTCTGCCGGCGGCCCGATCGAGCGGCTGCGCCAGGAAGTGGCCGAGTTGACTGACGCGGAGCTATCCCGGACGGCGCGTTGGTACGACGACTTCCGGCTCTCCGTGTCCCGGGCCTACGCCACCGCCGGGCTCGTCTACGACGGCGAACCGAATCCGTTCATCTGCTGACGAGGAGTTCCCGCATGACCCCAGCCCCGCACCAGCCGACCACGCCCACCCTGCCGTGGGAACGGCCAAAGGCCCCCGTGCTGCTCGGCTCCATCAATCCCAAGGAGCACTTCGAGCGCCCGGTCGGACCGATCGAGCACGAGGAACTCGAGGAGTGCCCGGCCACCCCGCTCAACATCGGGTGGACGCTGGGCAACGACTGCCCATACCGCTGTACGCACTGCTACTCGATGTCGGCCCGCGAGAAGGGCATGAACTTCTCCGTCGAGATCGTCGACCGCATTGTTGATCAACTGGTGAGCATCGGCGTCGAGACCGTAAACCTGGGCGGTAACGAGCCGCTGTTCACCAACGGCCCAAACCCGCGGGACACGCTGCTGCCGTACATCATCGACCGGCTCGTGAACGTTGGGATCCTGGTCGGGCTGACCACGTCTGGCATTACGGCCCTGCACCTGGAGCGGGACCACAACAAGCAGTGGCGGCGGCTCAACGACCTCGACGTCAGCTTCGACTCGCCGTTCGAGGACGAGCACAACGCCAACCGCGGTGCGAAAATCTTCAAGCAGGCCATCCGCTCGCTGGAACTGGCGCAGCAGTACGACCTCGACCACACCATGATCATGTGCGGGATGAACTGGAACTTCACACGCCGACACCTGGAACGCATGGTGGAGATGGCGCTCCAGTACGACGCCCACATCCGGATCAATCCCATCAAGCCGGTCGAGGCGGCCCACATGGAGTCGCTGCTCAGCGCCGAGCAGTATTACGACGGATTCTCGTATCTGATGTCCCGGTGCAGTCCCGTTGACCTCGGCGAGCCGCCGATCGCGGCGGTCACCGACTACCAGGGTGCCAAGGGGTGCCCGTGCGGGCGGACCTCCTTCCGGATCCACTCCATCACGCCTGACGGCCGGATCCCGGTATCGCCCTGCGTCTACCTCCACGACTACAAGTTCGGTGATCTGCGCGTTGACGACCTCGCTGATATCGTCCAGTCGCCGCAGTTCAAGTCGTTTCGTCGGCGCAACGCCAACCCGGAGGCCATCCCTGGCTGCGCCGGCTGCGACCTGATCCAGCAGTGCCGCGGTGGCTGCGCCGGTCGCTCGTACCTGCACCACGCCCACGAGACCGGCGAGCGCTCGCTGTTCGCCCGGGACCCGTACTGCCCCAAGGACATCGCACCCACGCAAGTCTTCCCCCAGCGACCGCAGGTGCCCACCGACAAGCGGCTGGTCCACATGGACTACCTGTGTACCTGGATCGGCAAACCGCAGCGCGGCTGACCTCACGGAGAAGGACACCATGGGCAGAGCCACCGAACCGGGCGAGACCTCCCTGCACCTGGCGCAGGCATACCTCGGTGTACCGGTCCGCGTCGTCGTCGACCGACCGTTGGGTTCGGCGCACCCCCGCGCCGGCTTCCGGTACGAGCTGAACTACGGCTACCTGCCGGGCGTCACCGCGCCCGACGGCGACAACCTCGACGCCTACCTCGTCGGGGTGGACACCCCCGTGGCCGAGGCCGAGGGCGTCTGCGTGGCCGTGGTACATCGCCTCTACGAGGACGACGACAAGCTCGTGGTCCTCGTGGCCGGGGACGAGCCGGACGATGCGCGGCTGCGGGAGCTCGTCCACTTCCAGGAGGGCGACCGTCCCTACGAGATCGTCCGTCCGTCGCCATCCGCATGACGCCTGGCGTCTCACTCGTCACCGAAGTGCCGGCCGCCCTGGTGCGCCGGGTCGGGCAGCGGCTCGACGCCACGGCGGTCCGGCAGATCCGCGCCACCCGGGAAAAGGATCGGTCCGCCAACGCCTGGTTCCGCGCCGAGGTGGCGTCGGGCCCCGCGTTCGTCAAGTGCTACCCCCGCCCCGACCGGGCCCAGGCCGAGCGCGCCGTCGCCCGCGCCCTGCCGCCGGGGATGGCAGTGCCGTTTCTGGGCGGCGGTGCGCTTGGCGGGCCGGGCGACTACCCGGAGTACAACTGCTTCGCCTGGCGTGACCTCGGGCCGGTTCGGGCCGACCCCTACGGCCTGCGTGCCGCGGGCGAGCGGCTGGGTGCCTTGCACGCCGTGACACCTCCGGCTGGCCTCGTACCTCGGGAGGTCGGCCCGGCGGCCTACGACGCCCTGCTGGCGCGGCTGCAGGAAGTGTCTCCCTACCTCGACGACCGGCTGCGCTTCCGCCTGGATGGCGACTGGGCCCGGGCAGTCGTGACGGCTGCCGGGTCCGCTGCCCGAAAGGCGTCGGTGGTACTTCTGCACGGCGACTTCTCGCTGCGCAACATCGGGACCGCGGCCAATGGTACGACGCTGCTTTTCGACTTCGAGCGGGCCGAGACGGGCCCGCCCGAACTGGACCTGGAGCGGATCTGGGACCGGGAGGCCACGGCTTCCGGCGGTCATCCCGCATTGCTGGCCGGATACCGTGCGGGCGGCGGCGCGGCGGAGCCCGACCCGGTGCTGCTCACGTATGCCCGACTGTGCTGCGCGGTGTCCACCCTCGTCGCCGCCGGCCGTACGGGCGACACCGAGTTCGCCCGCGAAGCGCACGTGATCCTCGACCGGCTGCCTTGGCGCGGGGAGCCGGCGTGGTGACCGGACGCCGGCCTGGCCTGGACGTGCGATCGGCGGTGGCCGCCTACCGGCTGACCGGCGACGCCGACGCCGTGCACCGGCTGGCCGCGCTCGCCGCGCCGTTCTTCCAGCCGGCTGCCCCGGACCCGACCGCGTGGATGGTCCGGCTCCACGACCGCCTGCCCGGCACACCGGTCGTCGCGGCGACCGGCGGAGAGCCCGCACACGTCCCAGAATGGTCGGTGCCCAACCGCGAGATGCACGTCTGCTGCGAGGATCCGGCCTATCTGCCGCTGTTCGCGCTGCGCTACCTGCGAACCCTCGACCGTGCCGAGGCAGTGCGGCGCGGGGCCCTGCCCGTGCACGGCGCCGCGGTGGGGGCCCGCGGCCGCGGTCTGGTCCTGGTCGGCAACAAGCGGGCCGGCAAGACCACCGCGGCGCTCAGCCTTGTCCGCAGCTTCGGCGGTGTCTTCGTCTCCAACGACGACGTGTTGCTCTGGCATCGCGACCGGCGTTGGACGGCGACGGGCGGGCCACGTTCGATCGGTATCCGACTGAGTTCGCTGCCCGACCACGTCCCGCCCCTGACCGCCGCCACGCTGGCCGAAGCCGCCCGCGCGCATCCCGGCTCGGCTTCGACGCCGGACAAGAGGTTCCTGCTCCCGAACGAGGCCGTAGATTTGGGCTGCGAGGTGCGCGCCAATCTGACCGTGGACGCGGTCGTGGAACTGCGGTGCGATCCGGCGGTCGTACCGAACCTACGGCGGCTCACCGGCGTCGATGCGGTCGCGCTGCTAGATCGCTACCGTGAGCCCGCTGCGGATCGGCGGCGTCCCGAGCTGCTCGCCGCGCTCGGCGACCCCCCGGTCACCGAGGCCGTCGCTGCGCTGGCGGGCGATGTCGCGTGCTACCAATTCGTCCACCCGCCACACGGGTGGGTTTCCCGCTTCACGGCAGAGATCAGTGCGCTGGCCCTTCCGCCGGCGCCCGGACCGAACGAGGTGAACAGGTGAAGTTGGGTGTGGTACTCCGCGCTGACCGAATCATCCGCGAGGAGAAGTTCCAGCAAAGGCGGGTGATCACCGACTACGGTCCGGTCGACCGTCTCTTCAGTGGTCGGCTACACGGGGTGGACACCCACTTCCTGTACGGCCGCTTTCCCGGGCGCCGTACGCCGAGTTGGGAAATCCCGTACCAGGCCAACCAGGCGGCATTCGACTCCCTGGGCGTTGACCACGTGATCGGCACGTACGTGGTCGGCGGCATCGACAAGACGGTCCGCGGCGGCGACCTGGTGATTCCGCACGACCTCGTGACGTTCAGCGGGCCGCAGCTGTCGCTGCCCCCGGCCGGCAGTAGGTTCTCCAACGCCCACGTCATCCCCTCCATTTGCCCACGCTTGCGGAACCTGCTGATCTGTGGCGCCCGCCGGGCGGGCATCCGGGTGCACGAGGACGGGGTCTACTTCGGCTTCTACGGCTTCGCCCGCATCGAGACCCTCGCCGAGCTGGAGCTGATGGACCGGCTCGGTGCCCGGATCGTCGGCCAGACGATGGATCCGGAGTTCACCTTGGCCCGGCTGCGGCGGCGGCACTACGCCGCCGTCACGGTGGCCATCGACTCGTATCACGACATGCGCGAGGAGTCCGAGCAGGACCCCGAGGAGTTCCGTGCTCGGTCTCGGAACGCCATCGGGCGCGGGCGCGAGCAGTTCGAGGAGATCCTGCGTGCCGGGCTCGCGGACCGCGACGAACGCGGCGACGAGCTCGACTGCCCCTGTGCCGGTGGGCCGACCGGATCCCACCGCGACATGTTCGCCTCCTACCCCGAGGACCTGCTGTGAACACGCCGCTGCACCGATACGCTGGCTTCGAGGAGGCATACCGCGACCACCTCGCCGCGCTTCTCCATGAGCCGGCATACCGCAATGCCCCCCGGGGCTTCGGCAGTCGTGAGCGCGTTGGTGTCTCGTTCACCGTCGCGGACCCGCGCCGCCGTCTGGTGCACCATCCCGTACGTCGCAGCAACCTCGTCTTCAACCTCGCCGAGGTGCTGTGGTACCTGAGCGGCCGGGACGACCTGTCCTACCTGGCCTACTACGCGCCCCGGGTCGCGCGCTACTCCGCCGACGGAGTCCGGCTGACCGGAACCGCGTACGGGCCGCGGATCCGCCGGTTCGGCATCGATCGGATCGATCAGTGGGACTCGGTCGCCTCGGTGCTCGCCGAGGATCCCGACTCCAAGCGGGCCGTGGTGCAGATCTACCAGCCCGAGGAACTCCTGCTCCCCGGCAACCTCGATGTGGCGTGCACCCTGGCGCTGCAGTTCCTACTGCGCGACGGGCGGCTGCACGCCGTGGGCTACATGCGGGCCAACGACGCGTTCCGAGGCATGGTCAGCGACGTCTTCTCGTTCACCGTCCTCCAGGAGGCCATGGCCTGCCGGCTTGGCGTCGACGTCGGCGAGTACACGCACATGGTTGGCTCCCTGCACCTGTACGACCCGGACGAGCCTGCGGCGCGCCGGCTGTTGGCCGCCGACCCGCAGCCGCCCGGCCCCGCCATGCCGCCGCTGCCGGTGGGGGACTGCCGGCCCGCGGTGGCGAAGGTGATGGCCTGGGAGGAGCGCCTACGGCACAACAGCGTACGGCTGACCGACGTCAACCTCGACGGGCTCGGCCTCGACCCGTACTGGCAGCACGTGCTCACCGTGTTCGAGCTGTACCGCCGGGTGCGCCACGGCGAACCGACCGATCCCGGCCTGCTCGGCCGGCTCCCCACCGGATACCGAGCGCTGCTCGCGCACCGCTTCCCGCAGCTTCTTGACTCCCCGGAGAACAGTCGTGTCTGAGATTCCCACCGTCTTCATCGGCGGCCCGTTCAAGGGACTGGTGCAGGCCACGACCGGCCTCGTCGACCCCGCTCACCAGCGCCGCTACGAGCGGCTGATCGAGCACTTCACACAGCGCGGGTGGCGCACTCTCAGCGCCCACCGGCAGGAGGGATGGGGCGGGGCCATGGTCGCCGCCGACGTCTGCACGGCCCGCGACTTCGCCTGGATGCAGGAGTGCGACCTGTTCGTCGCCTTCCCCGGCCATCCGGTGTCGCCCGGCACACACGTCGAGATTGGTTGGGCCTCGGCGCTCGGCCGGCCCACCGTGCTGCTACGCGAGCCGGGCGTCGAACCGGCGGCTCTGATCGCCGGGCTCTCCGCGGTCGCCCCCGTGACCTACCTCGACTACGAGGACGGACTGGCGTTCCCGACGGCCCTCGACGCCGCCGTCCGGCAGCTCACCGACCGAGTCGGGGTCGGGTGAGATGAGCGCACGACCGCGCTGCCTGTCGATCGGCTCGTCGGACTCCGGAGGCGGCGCCGGCATCCAGGGCGACCTGAAGGCGTTCACGGCGCTCGGCGCGTACGGTTCGACCGTCCTCGTCGGCGTCACTGCGCAGAACACCGAGGGGATCCGCATGCGGCACACTGTGCCGCTCGACGTCGTGGCCGCCCAGCTCAACGCGGTTCTCGACGACATCGGTACGGACGCGGTTAAGGTCGGCGCCACCTGGAGCGCGGCGTTGATGCGTTTGCTCGGCGAGCGCCTGTCCGGGCTCGGTACGCCGATCGTGGTCGATCCCGTGCTGGTCGCCGCCTCGGGATCGCCGCTCGACGCGGGTGCTGAGGGACTCGCTGCTGTCCGCGCCCACCTGTTTCCGGTCGCTACGGTCATCACCCCGAACCTTGCGGAGGCACGCCTGCTGGCCGGTGCGGGATCCGAGTGGTCACCGGCACGACTGACCGAGGAACTGCACCGGGCCGGTGCGAGCGCCGTACTCGTCACCGACTCCCTGACCGGCGGTGGAGACTGGCTGTTCGACGGCCGCGACCACCACCCGATCCCCGGCGGCCGGCACGGGACCGGGTGCGAACACGGCGCCGGGTGCGCACACTCCTCCCTGCTGACCGTGCTGATGGCCCGCGGGATGCCCCTGCGGGACGCTGCCGTCGAGGCCCACCACCTGGCTGAGGCTGCCGTCCGTCTGGGCCACACGGACGTCGGCCGGGGCATGCATCCCGTCAACGTTACCGCCGCGGTGGCCGTTCGGTGAGGGCATCGGGCCTTGACGGCCGTTCTCCGAAACCGTGTCTCACGTCAGTCCTCAGGAGACAAGCGCGGAAAGCGTTCCCGGAAGGTGGCCTCTGATGAAGGAAAGCTATGCCATCAGCGCGGACGTCGCCGTCGTGGGCGGCGGCGTAGTCGGCCTCTGCGTCTCCCACGACCTCGCCGCCGCCGGCGCCGCCACCACCCTGTGGGAAGCAGGCCATCCCGGCGGAGGTGCCTCCGCCGAGGCCCACGGACAACTCGTCCCACCCGCCGGTCCGCTACGGCCGCTCTTCGACGACAGCGTGGCCCGGTATGAGCAACTCGCCGCCGAGGATGCGGGCGAGGTGATGGACCGCGATCCCTGCGGTGCCTTGGTGCTCGACACCGCGTCGGCGCAGGCGGTCCGCGACGACGGGGAGCCGCTGAGCGCCGCGGAGGCCCGGGCGTGCGAACCCGCGCTCGGGCCCGCGGTGAGGGGCGCGGTCTGGCTCCCGCAAGCCCGCCGCATCGACCCGCGCCGCCTCATCGCGTTGCTCGCCGAGGCGGCGCGGGCCCAGGGCGTTGCCGTGCGCGGCGGATCACCCGTCGTGGAACTGATCCGGGTGGCCAGAGGATGGCAACTCCGCACCGTCCAGGGCGACCGTGTGACCTACCGGACCGTGATTCTCGCCGCAGGCCGGCACAGCGTCCGTCTCCGTCCCGACCTGCCGATCATGGGTGTCCGCGGCCGCGTGCTGCGGACCACGCCCCACCCACCCCTATTGCGCCACATCGTCGGTGAACCGGTACGTGCACGGCTCACCGTCCCCACGCTCGCACAGGTGGCGGCGCAGGACCCGGCGGAGGCCCACGTCGGCCTGCTGCTGCACCAACGGCCCGACGGGGTGCTCCTCATCGGCGCGTCGTGGCAGCACGCGTGGCAACCGGATCCGCCTGGTCTGGACGGCGTCGTCGCCCGCCGGGCGATCCAGCTCGTGCCTGCCCTCGCGGAGGCCCGGATCGGCGGCGCCTGGAGTGGGGTTCGGCCCGAGACACCGGATGGAATGCCGATCGTGGATCAAATCGATGAGAATCTGTTCGTCTGTGCTGGCCACGGTGGCAGCGGCTTTATAGCCGGGCCCGGCAGCGCTCGCCTGGTCGCGGAACTCGTCCTCGGCCGGCCACCCTTCACCGACCCCCGCCCGTTCCGCCATCACCGCCTGGGTTCCGCCACAAGTAGGAGCCTGCCTTCGCACGTGTGTTCCGGCGAAGACCTTCGATGGGTCGGTGGCGCATCAGCCACTCCCCACCGTCCCTGACGTCCGGGGCAGCAACCCCAGATGATGAACAACCTTTTGGAGCCCGGATGACCTTTCTCGAGGAATGCCGGCGTGACGCCGCCGAGGTGTGGCAGGCGTACGCGCATCATCCATGGATCGAGGCCATGGCCGCCGGCACGCTCACGACCAAGCAGTTCGTGTTCTTCCAGCTTGACGACGGCGCGCACGTCGCCGAGTTCAACCGTGCGCTCGCCCTCGGTGTGGCGAAGGCGCCCACCGGTCACGCCTGGGCCCGGGCGGCCGCCCACGTCCTCGACGACATGTCCACTACCGCCGAACTGGCCGAGAAGCAGTCGTTGCTGGACGAGCTCGGTGCCGGGCAACCGATGCGCCACGACCGCTGGAGTTGTTCGCCCGAGCGGGAGGGGTATGTCAACCACCTCGTCCGGGTCGCCTACGAGGGTACCTTCGCGCACATCGCCGCCAGCCTGTATCCGTGTTCGCTGTTCACCACCGTGGTCGGGGAGCGGTTCCGGGGCGTCACCATCACCGGGCCGCCCGCCTTCCGGCGCTGGGCGGACATGTACACCCGCCGCACCCGCAACGAGATGTGCGCACGCCACGCCGAGGTCATCGAACAAGCGGCCGAGACCGGCGGCGACGCGGAGCGGTGTACGCTCCGTCGGCTGTACCGGCGCAGCCTGGAGCACCAGGTCCGGGTGTTCGACGCCGCCTGGCGGGGCGAGCGCGGCTGGCCCGGAAGCACGGCACCGTGCTGGACCTGATCGTCCGTAACGCCCGGCGCTACCCCGAGGGCGACCTAGCCGACCTGGCCGTACACGATGGCGTTTTCGCCCGGATCGCGCCCCGCCTGACGACGACCGCTCGCCGGGAGCTGGACGCAGCGGGCCGCCTGGTCACTCCGCCCTTCGTCGACGCACACATGCACCTGGACACCGCGCTGACGGTCGGGCGTCCCCGCCACAACGGCAGCGGAACGCTTCACGAGGGAATCGCGATCTGGGATGAGCTGCGTCCCACCCTCGGCGAGGCGGAGATCCGGGCCAACGCTCTGGAGACCATACGGTGGCAGGTCGCGCACGGTGTGCTGTTCCAGCGCTGCCACGTCGATGTCAGCGATCCGGACCTGGTGGCGCTCCAAGCACTGCTGGCCGTCCGCGACGAGGTCCGCGACCTGTGCGAGATCCAGCTGGTGGCGTTCCCCCAGGACGGCGTGCACACCTCGGCGGAACGCCCGGCACTGCTGCGCCGGGCGTTGATGGCCGGCTGTGACGTGGTCGGCGGGGCACCGCACCTGGAGTGGAGCCGCGACCTCGGCGTACGTTCCCTGGACACCGTCTTCGACCTGGCCCGCGAGTTCGATCTGCCGGTCGACTGCCACTGCGACGAGACCGACGATCCACAGTCACGTTTCGTGGAGGTGATGGCCGCCAAGGCGCGGCAGCAGGGCTGGCAGGGACGGGTGGTGGGCAGTCACTGCACCGCCATGGCGGCATACCCGCCGGCATACCTGGCGCGGCTGCTGCCGATGCTGGCGGAAGCCGGTGTGTCGGTGACGGTGAGCCCGATGGTGAACGCACTGCTCCAGGGCCGCCACGATGGCCATGCCCGCCACCGGGGGATTGCCCCGATCAAGGAGCTGACCGCAGCGGGTGTGACGGTCGCGGCCGGGCAGGACTCCGTCCTGGACAGCTGGCTACCGTTGGGCACCGGGGACCTGCTCGCGGTGACTCAGCTCGCCGTGTACCTTGGTCAGCTCAGCGGCCACGACGAGTTGGCGCGAGCCCTGGACCTGGTGACCGTGAACGCGGCTCGGATGCTCGGCATCGAGGATCGGTACGGCCTGGCCGAAGGACACCCGGCGAGCTTCGTCATCCTCGATGCCCTGAGGGCCACGGACGCGCTCCGCCTGCTCGCGCCGAAGCTGCATGTCTTCCGGGCAGGCGTCGAGGTCGCACAAACCCGGGCCGCACGTATCACGGTCCGGACCACGGGGGGAGCCCTCACCGACGTGACGTTCATGCCGACCGGTTAGGGAGCCAGATGCTGCGGGAGGACGTCGTCGAAGTGCCATAGGTCGTTGACCGCCACGATCCGGGCGACGCCGTCACGGTCCGTCCGCAGCACGCTCAGGGAGGCGATGGCTGGCTTGAACGGTGCACAGCCGGACACGCCGGCCGCGAGGCAGAGCAGCTCATTGATCACATTGCCGTGGGTGACCAGCAGGTGCACGCCCGGATGGTCGTGCAGGCCGGCCAGCACCCGCCGCAGCCGCTCCCGGAAGTCGGTGCGCCGCTCCCCGCCCGGCCACCCTTCCCATGTTCCTCCCCGCCATGCGGCGCGAACGTCCGGGTCGTCCTCGGGGACACCTTCCAGCTGCCCGCGGTGACATTCCACGAGATCCGGATCGACGGTGCACGCGGGTCCCCGCGACCGGTGCGCCTCGATGAGCTCGGCCGTCTCGACCGTGCGGCGCAACGGCGAGACCCGCACCGACGTGAATTCCGCCTCCGCCAGGCGCTGCCCGACGGCGTCGGCCTGTGCCCGCCCATCCTCGGACAGCGCCGGATTGAAGCGGCCGCCCGCCATCGCATCTTCCCGGACCGATCCGTGCCGGACCAGTACGAGAGCTGTCCACTGTGAACCAGTATCAATCATCGAAAGGTTCTATCAGATTAGTGGTCCGAGCGGGAGTCAGCGGGCTCGTGCCGGGGCGGAGCGGAAGCCGAGGTCCGCGATGACCACCGCGGCGCTCAGCCTGGATGTCCCGGTGGCTATCCCCTGAGCGGGGTGAGGTGCCCCGCCAGTACCGTCCTGGTAGGGGCTGGGTGAGCTGTTCGGACCCGGGCGGCACCGGCGGCGTTTTGGAGATCAGGCGTTCAACACGTGCAGGACGGCCAGCGCGGCGGCGGCGAGCGCGAACACCACGGGGACCAGGACGGCCGGGACCGGGTCCTTCGCGCGGGCGTGGTAGCCCGCTGCCCCGATTAGCAGCAGGGTCACACCGACCGCGGCAGCGACGGCGATCGGCCACCAGAGCAGGCCCAGCAACAGGCCGGCCACCGCGAGGAGCTCGAGGCCGCCGATCATCCGGGTGCGGGCGGGGGAGACCCCCAGGTGGGCCATCCGCTCCCGCATCTGGGCCTGGCCGGCGACCTTCGGGACGGCCGCGGCCAGGATCACCGCGGCGAGAAGCAGGGTTAGAACGACGACGGGGATACCCACAACCTGTCCTTCGGGTAGTGGCGGACGATTTGCCGACCGTAACAGGGCAGGCAGAGGGGGTTGGCATGCCGCCGAGGGGTGCGACGACAGGCATCCACATCGGCATCGCCCGCATCGTGGTATAACCGGTCAGAACCCGGCCTGATCCCGCGGATTGCGAGCAGCGCATGAGTATTCGACAGGACTTCCGGGGCGGAGTGAACGTGGTACGCCGCCGTGGTGATGTCGTCCACCGGCCGGCGTCACCGGCCGCGCCGGCCATCCATCGGCTCCTGCGGCATCTGCGCGACCACGGCTTCCACGGCGCGCCGGAACCACGTGGCTTCGACAGCGACAACAACGAGGTACTCACCTTCATCGACGGCGAGGTTCCCGAGACACTTCCGCCGCACCTGCGTACGCGGACGCTCCTCAGCACCGCCGCCGAACTGCTCCGGGGCCTGCACGATGCGAGCGCCTCGTTCCGGCCGCGCCCCGACGACCCCTGGCTGCTCCCAGCCCGGCAGCCGGCCGAGGTCATGTGCCACGGCGACGCCGCCCCGTACAACTGCGTGGTCCGGGACGGCGCTGCCGTGGGCTTCATTGACTTCGACGCGGCTCACCCCGGACCCCGGATCTGGGACATCGCCTACGCCGCCTACCGGTTCGCGCCGCTACAGGCACCGAGCAACCCGGAGAGCTTTGGCAACCCGACGGAACAGGGGCGTCGAATCGCCGCCTTCTGCCGCGCGTACGGGCCGCAGGTCGGCGCCGAGATCATCGACGTCGTTCCGGACCGGCTGCAGGCACTCATCGACGTCATGCGCGAGCAGGCCAGCCGGGGCCACGAGGCGTTCCAGCAGCACATCGCGGACGGGCACACCGACCTCTACGCGGCGGACATCAGCTACGTACGCGCCCACCGCGACACCCTGCGGGCCGCGTTCGACGTGGACTGAAGCTGCCTACAGGATGGTCTGCCGGCACTCATTGGCGGTGTCGAGTGCCGGCGGCGGCCCACAGCGCGAGTTCGGCGTGGCGTCAGCTCGTGTGACGGATGACCAGGTCCGCGATGCGCTCGGTGAGTCCTGGTGCGAAGAACGGGTGGTGGCCCATCCCCGGCACGATCTCCAGCTGCGCCCCCGGAATCTGCGCCGCGAGGGCCACCCCGTGGGCCTGGGGGAACAGCGGATCATCGCTGCCGTGCAGGACCAGAGTCGCCGCGGTGATGCGGGACAGCGCGGCCCGCCGGTCATCGGCCCAGCGCTGTCCGGCGAGATCGTGGTTCGAGGCGGCAGCGACGTTGGTGGAACGGGCATAGCACTCTTCGACGAACCGCCGCGCGGCCAGCTCATCGAAGGGCAGGACACCGCCGTTGAGCACCCGCCACATGTGGAGGTCCGCCTCCATGCGCTGCTGGGCAGTGCCACGAGGAGCCTTCGCCGCTACCGTCAGGTGGCTGAGGAACGCTGCCGTCGGGGGCGGGAGCTCGTCCGCCGCTGCCGGCTGACCGGCCAGTGCCCGCGCCCACGCCGGGCCGGGATTGTTCCCCATGGGTGAGGCGGCCATCGCCGTCAACGTACGGACCCGGGCTGGCTGATGTACGGCGAGCCACTGCCCGATCGCCGCGCCCAGCGACGTTCCGACGACATGCGCGGCCGCGACGCCGTGGCCGTCCAGAACGGCCACCGTGTCGCCGGCCAGGTCGGCCAACGCGTACGGATGCCGGGTGAAAACGACGCAGTCGGAACGACCGGTGTCACGGTGATCAAACCGGATCACCTGTCGGCCGCTGTGCACGAGGGCTTCCACGAATTCGGCGGGCCAGCCGATGGCTGGGGTGGCGGTACCCATGACCAGCAGAACAGTGGGGTCAGCAGGGTGGCCGAACCGCTCGGTCCACAGCCGGACCTGCCCGGAATGAACGAACTTCTCCTCAGCAGTAAGCATGCCGGGCACCGTAGCGGTTACCAGGACAGCCAAAAACCCGCTACCCATTGTAGTTGAAATTGATGTCCATGAGATAATGGACTGGTGGCAGCGCCAGACTGCCCAACCGCCGGCTGTCCGCCCAATCCGGCCAATCCGGTCGTTCAAGAGCGGGGATGAAGGCCGTTGAGGGCGGTGGTGACGACACTGTCGGCGTACTCGATGGTGAGGGGGCCACTCCGTTGTAGCCAGCGGTTGAGTACCGGCCCCCAGATGATGTCCACCGCCACGTCGAGATCGAGGTCCGCGGCGAGTTGGCCGGCCTGCTGGGCGCTGCGCAGCCGAGTTCGTTTGGCGTGCCGCATCGGCTTGTCCAGGCGTTCGGCGTAGGCGGCGGCCAGTTCGGGATCGTGCGTGATCTCGGTGGCCAGCGCGCGCAGTGGCTGGTCGTAGCGCGGGTCGTTGAGCTCCGTGACAGTGGCGCGCAGGACCGCGGTCAGGTCTGCGTGCAGGTCGCCGGTGTCAGGAAGGAGTACCGGCTCACCCGCACTGCCCTCATTGTGCATAAGGAATGCGTCGAAGATGACGACGCCCTTGGAGGGCCACCAGCGATAGATGGTTTGCTTTCCTACTCCGGCGCGTACGGCGATGCCCTCGATGGTGAGTTTGGCGTAACCGACCTCCTGCAGCAGGTCGAACGCGGCCGTGAGAATGGCCCGCCGGGAGCTCTCCCGCCGACGGCTGGGGTTGGGTGCCATCCCATCATGATAGCTAACGATACGAATCGTATCGTCTTGTGGAAGGGGGTCACCGCGCGTAAGCTCGCAAGCCGAGACGTTACGTCTCGTCTTGCGCGTTACTCGTTGGAGGCAGGAGAAGCCCATGCACGACCCATCCGACACCGCTGCCCGCACCTGGTTCATCACCGGCGCCAGTCGCGGCCTCGGCCACGCCTTCACCACGGCCGCGCTCGAACGAGGGGACCGGGTCGCCGCCGCCGCCCGGACCATCGCCGCCGAAGACTTCGATGAGCGGCACCGTGAACGGCTACTTACGCTGCCGCTTGACCTGACCGACCGTACGGCGGTCTTCGCCGCCGTAGCCACCGCGGTCGAACACTTCGGGCGCCTCGACATCGTCGTCAACAACGCCGGCACCCTGTCCCTGGGCATGATCGAGGAATTCACCGAGGAACAGGCCCGGGCCCAGTTCGACGTGAACCTCTTCGGCGCGCTCTGGGTCTCCCAGGCCGTCCTGCCGCAGCTACGCACCCAACGGGCCGGCCACATCGTGCAGATCTCCAGCATCGCCGCCCTCGGCGGCTTCCCCAGCACCGGTCTGTACAGCGCGAGCAAATTCGCGCTCGAAGGCATGAGCGAAGCCCTTGCGCTGGAGGCCGCAGCCTTCAACATCAAGGTCAGCATCGTGCAGCCCGGTGGCTACTGGACCAACCTCTACCAGGACATGACCACCACCACGTCGGTGGACGCCTACGATCCGCTCCGGGCCCAGGTGCAGGCGCAGTGGGCGCACGGGTCGGTCGACAGCGAGCCCCGCCTCGCCGCCGAAGCCCTGCTCACCCTCGTCGACAGCGACGAACCACCGCTGCGGCTGCTGCTCGGCGGCACGGTCTACGATCTGGCCTTCGACCTCTCCCACCGCCGGATGGACACCTGGTCCAGTTGGGAACAGATCAGCCGGGCCGCCGAGCACCCCGTCCCCGCACCCGAAAGCGTTCGATAGCGACCTCCCACACCTGCCCCGGCGAGCCTAGCTGTCGTCCCGGACGTGCAGGACGATCGCCGACACGTCGGGGCCACCGTGCGTGAGCGCGGAAGCAGTCAACCGCTGCACCGCCTGCTGCGGAGTTGCTGCGGCCGCAAGGGTCGTGTGCAGGTGCTCAGGCGACACATAGGAGCTGAGACCGTCCGAACAGAGCAGGATCCGATCCCCGGAGGCCAGCGCCAACGCGGTGATGTCGGGTGAGCGGCCATCAGGGTGCCCATCCAGGAAACGCGTCAGCTTGTCGGAGAGATGAGGCACCTCGGCGGCGCCGGCGACCAGGTTCCGGTACAGGTGATCCTCGGTGACCTGGACGGTGCGATCCCGCTGCGGGCCCGTCGCCGCCAGGAGATAGGCCCGAGAGTCACCGACATTGGCCAGGGCGGCCGCCGAACCGGCACTGAGCAGGGCGACCAGGGTGGTCCCCAGGCCCGCAAGGCTCGGTGCGGCGGCAACCCGGTGCCGCACCGCACTGTTCGCCGCGTGCACCGCCTCTCCCAGCACCACCGGCAGCGCCACCGGGTCCACGTCCCGGTCGTAGCGCCGCACTGCCTCGATCACGGTGGCGCTGGCGACATCGCCGGCACCATGGTTGCCGAGACCATCGGCGACCGCGAACAGACACCGCCCCACGTGAATCGCGTCCTCGTTGCGTCGTCGGCCGAGCCCCACGTGACAGCTCCCCGCAACGTCGATGCGCAGACTCACCGTTGCGGGTCACCCTCCGGGCGCGCGTTGATCAACTCAGGCCACGGCTCCCGCGCCGACCCACCACGGTGCAGGAGATGGATGGTCTCCACCCGGTCACCGGCGACCACGCACTCGGTCACCTCGACCGGCTCACCGTCGCCGCCGGAAACACCCACCCGAATGATCTCCAGCACCGGAAGGCTCACCACGATCTCCAACAGGGCAGCCTCCCGCGTACTGGGCATCCGCGCGCGGTGGATCTCCATCCAGGTGATCGGCCAGTGACCTCCGGCCTCCAGCCGGTGCTGCCAACCGTCCGGCCCGGCGGCAGGGGAGTCCCACCCAGGCCCGCTCGTGGCCCGCGGATGGATCCAGGAGGCACTGATCTGGAAGGGCGGCTCCGCCTCGGGGCCGGTGACCCCGAACCGGCGCATCACCCGGGTACCGGGCTCAACCCTGAGCAGCTCGGCGATGCGCCGATCGTTGAGGGGCTCCACCGCCGCCACCGGCGCGATGTGCTCCCGCCACACCTCCGGACGGGTAGCCGGCGGGAAGCAGTAGCCGGTGCCAGCGACGTTCCGCTGCACCAGATCCCCCCGGGGCCGGCGTGGGCGGGCCGTTCCGTACCGCACGATGACCCCCGCTCCGGGACCCCAGACCTGGCCGTCCCCTACCTCTTCTACACCGGGCAGCCGGCCGAGGTGACCGAACGCGGACTATCCGATGGCCTGACGGAACCGGTCAGCCAGGCCGGAAAGCCGGTCGACCGGTTCGTTGGCGAACACGATCCGCAGATAGTGCGCCCCGCTGGGGCCCCAGCCATCCATCGCCGCGGCCGCCACCTTCGCCCGGTCGAACAAAAGCCCCGCCAGTGCGGCAGGTGTCAGCCCCAGGGGCCGGGTATCCACGAGCAACGACCAGCCCCCATGTGGCCGAACGACCGGATAGTCCGAAAGCTGCTGCAGGACCATCTCGCAGCGTCGCTGCCACCGTTGGGTGGCGGCGACGACATCAGCCTCGGCGTCGGGTGCGTCGAGCGCGGCCGCCACCGCCCCCTGCGCCAGCCCCACCTGGCAGACCACATTGGCCATGCCAACGAGCTTGATGTCGGCGAGAATCGCGGCCGGGGCCACGACCCACCCGACCCGCCAGCCGATCAGCCGCAGCTCCTTCGATGCCGAACCGACGGTGATGGTGCGCCGGGCGAGGCCGTCATGAGCGGCTGGATGGCTGGGGCGAAGGCCGTCAAAGCGGATCCGCTCCATCGCCGCGTCGTAGATCAGCCAGGCATCGTGTCGCCCACAGGCAGCAGACAACGCGGCCCAGTGCTCCGCGTCCAGGACCAACCCGGAGGGCATGGCCGGGCCCATCATCAGCACGGCGGCGGTGTTGGCTCCTACCGCGCCGGCGAGGCGCTCCGGATCCACCACCCAGCCGGTCGTCGTGGGCTTGGCGGGCACGAAGCGCGGCACCCCACCGGCAAGCCGGACCCGATTGACCAGGCCGGCGTAGATGGGGTCAACCAGCACCACCTCCTGACCTGGCTCCACGGTCGCCAGCAGCGTGTTCAGGATGCCGTTCAGTCCACCAGCGACGCTGACGCACTCGGTGTCAGGGTCGTATCGCCGGCCAGCGATGCGCGACACGTGGGCTGCGGCGGCTGCGCGAAGGGAACGCTGCCCCTGGAAGGGGAGGTAGCTATTGGCCGCGTCGTCCTCGATCGCAGCCCGGGTCGCGGTGACCGCCACTGCCGGTGGTCTCAGGTCGGTGTCCAGATTCTCCAGGCGAAGGAAGTCCGGGTCGGCTACCGCGTCCGCAGCGTCGCCGACCAGATCAACGCCGATGCCCGGAATGTCGCGTAGGCGGCTGACGGTCATGTGACCCTCCTCAACGTCCCGCTCTGTTCGCTTCCCTGGAACGAACGTAACACTAAACTGGTACGTATGGATGTGGCGCGTACGGTCGGCTCGAATGTGCACCGACTGCGAAACACTGCAGGCATGTCCCTGGCCGACCTGGCCGCGGCCGGCGACCTCAGCAAGACCACCCTGCACGGCATCGAGCAGGGGCACGGCAACCCAACCCTCAGCACCCTGTGGGCCCTGTCCGCGGCGCTGAGGGTGTCGCTCGGCGAACTACTGGAGACACCCACCCCCAACACCGACGTCGTACGCGCCGACGACCCACAACCACGCGTCAGCGGGGACGCGGTCAGCGCCCGCCTACTCCACCGCATCCCACTGCGCGGCACCGTGGAGGTCTACGACATCGACGTGACCCAGACAGTCCAGCACTCGCCCGCCCACCTGCCCGGCGTGCAGGAGTGCCTCATCCTCACCCACGGAAGCATCACCACCGGCCCGGCCGACGCCCCCGCCACCCTGGCCGAACACGACTCCATCCGGTTCGACGCCAACCGCCCGCACCAGTACCAGGGCCACGAACGGCACAACCGGGCGGTCCTGCTCATGTTGCACCCCGAAACCTGAACCCGCCGGTCGCGCGACCGTCCGCCAGCGCTCCGACCACGACACCAACACCCAGCGATATCTCTCCACCATGTCACTACTTCGTAAGATTTGCATTAATCAATACGAGTAGTGTCGGCGAGGGGATCGACAAGGGAGGCGACAATGCGTCGGTACGCGACCGAACTCATCGGAACATACTTCCTGCTCCTGACGATCGGCCTGGCAGTCACCACGATGAACGCCCTGGCGCCAGTGGCAATAGGCGGAATCCTCATGGTCATGATCTACGCCGGAGGGCACATATCCGGGGCCCACTTCAACCCCGCCGTAACACTGGCCGTTCTCATCCGCGGCCGCATCAAGGGAGCCGACGCCGGAGGATACATCCTGGCCCAACTCCTCGGCGGCCTGGCCGGGGCGGTGACCAGCCAACTCATCCTCGACAACGCCAAGCCGACAGCACTGTCACCGGCCGGGCGCGAGATCTGGATGGCACTGGCGGTAGAAGCCCTCTTCACCTTCGCCCTCGCCTACGTGGTGCTCAACGTCGCCACCAGCCGCAGTCACCCGGACAACTCCTTCTACGGCCTGGCAATCGGGGGCACCGTCCTGGTCGGAGTGATCACCGTCGGTGGAATCTCCGGCGCGGCCTTCAACCCGGCAGTCGCCTTCGGCGGCGCCGCCATCGGCCTCTTCGCCTGGTCAGCAATCTGGATCCACCTACTCGCCCAAGCGATCGGAGCGACGCTCGCGGCGATGGCCTTCCTCGCCCTCAGCGAGCAGGACCGCGAACCCGCCTGACCCTGACGGCGGCTGGCCCAGGCAGCGCCCGGGCCAGCCGCTGCCTCACGTCGACAACAACTCCGCCAGCACCCGATGGGTGCGGTTCGAGCGCACCGCGGCCCGCTGTTGACCCGCCGTCACCTCGATGTACGCCTGCGATGACGCCAGCGACACATGCCCCAGTAGCCGCATGATCTCCGCCGCGCTCGCACCATCCTCCGCCAGCCGCGTCGCGAACGTGTGCCGCAACGCGTGCAGCCGCGCCCCCGGCGGCACCCGGTCACCAACCCCGGCCCGCCGAAAGCAGGAGTCCACCAGATACTGCAGCCCACCCCGGCGCAGCGGCCCACCCCGGCGATCCATCAACAACGGCGAGTCGGGACGCACACCACGGGCACCAAATCGCTGGCGACAACTGTCCAGGTACTCCGCCAACACCTGGTCCAACTCCGGCTCCACCGGCACCACCCGCGGCCGCCCACCCTTACCGGCCACATCAAGCCGCCGCTCGCCGACCCGCCCGGCCAGGGACGCCACCCGAAGCGCCAGCATCTCGGCCAGCCGCAACCCGCCGCACAATGCCAGCGCCAACACCGCCAGATCCCGCTGCGGCCAGGGGTCTCGCTGGCGGCCGTCAACCCGGGCCACGGCGGTCAACAACTGCTCCGGGGTGTCCACTCCGCGTAGTGGCTTGGGCCGGGGTAGGGGCGCCTTCGGACGCCCGACCGCTGGCATCGGGTTGCCGGCCACGATCCCGTCCGCCACCAGGAACACGAAGAAGCTGTTCCAGGTGGACCAGGCGCGGTGCACCGACGCGGCGGAGCGGGCAGCGGCAAAGTGGGCGAACGCCGACCGCAGCGTGCGGGAGTGGAGCGCCGCCAACGGCAGGTCAACCAGGGGGAGGGGAGGGGCGAGCGCGTCGGCGGCGATGCTCGCCACGGTGCGCAGGTCCCGCCGGTACGCCGCCACGGTGTGCGGAGAGGGTTTGCGGGTGGCGCGATCGGTCAGGAACTCCTCGATCAGCCGCACTACCGCTTCACCCGACTTATCCTGCATAAGGAACATTATGCATGAAACTCACGTTCTGGACAGAGAGGCTGTTGAGTTCCCTGACGGAAGGGGGTGGGAGCGCGGGTGATGCCCACCGCCACCAGACTCACGGTGAGCGACAGGAGAATCGCCGCCACCGGCGGGCGCCCGATCGGTGTGCGGCGGCCACGACCGTGGCCGCCAGACCGTTCAGACGGGCGAGCCGAAGCCGCGACGGTGACCGCGCCGGCAACAAGCACGAGAAGCAAGAGCACACGAATCCGGCACTCCACCAATCGCGCTACGGGCCTAACTGGACCCCGCGAGGGCTCCGGCCGTCGGAGGGGAGCCGCCACGCCCGGGCCATACTTTACATAATGTGCATTATCGAATGTTGACCCGACCGCCGCTGCGGAGGTCGGCGACGCCGACCTCCGCACGTCAGCAGCGGCGCACCTGACGAAACGACTCCCGAACGCCGACGGGTGCCGTGTTCAGGGGCTGACGTAGGCGGCGAGATGCTCACCAGTACGGGTACTCCGACTGGCGACCAGGTCGGCCGGCGTACCGTTGAAGACGATCTGGCCGCCGTCGTGGCCGGCGCCGGGTCCGAGATCGATGATCCAGTCGGCGTGAGCCATCACCGCCTGGTGATGCTCGATGACGATGACCGACCGGCCGGCGTCCACCAGCCGGTCGAGTAGGCCGAGGAGTTGTTCGACGTCGGCGAGGTGCAGGCCGGAGGTCGGCTCGTCCAGGATGTAGATCTCCCCCTTCTCGCCCATCTGGGTGGCGAGTTTCAGCCGCTGTCGTTCGCCACCGGAGAGGGTGGTGAGAGGTTGGCCGAGGCTGAGATAGCCGAGCCCGACATCGGCGAGTCGATCAAGTATCCGGTGGGCGGCCGGGGTGCGCGCCTCGCCCGCGCCGAAGAACTCTCGGGCCTCGGCGACCGGCATCGCGAGCACTTCGGCGATGTTCCGGCCGCCGAGTGAGTACGCCAGTACGGAGGTCTGGAAGCGTTTGCCCTGGCACTCCTCGCAGGTGGACTCGACGGAGGCCATGACGCCCAGTTCGGTGTAGATGCTGCCGGCACCGTTGCAGCTGGGGCAGGCGCCCTCGGAGTTGGCGCTGAACAGGGCCGGTTTGACGCCGTTGGCCTTGGCGAACGCCTTCCGGATCGGGTCGAGTAGGCCGGTGTAGGTGGCTGGGTTGCTGCGTCGGGAGCCGCGGATGGCGCTCTGGTCGATCATGATGACGCCGTCGCGGCCGGCGACGGATCCGTGGATCAGGGAGCTCTTGCCGGAGCCGGCGACTCCGGTGAGGACGCAGAGCACGCCGAGTGGGAGGTCAACGTCGACGTTGCGGAGGTTGTGCGTGGTCGCGCCCCGGATTGGCAGGGTGCCGGTGGGTGTGCGTACCGATGGTTTGAGGGCGGCACGGTCGTCCAGGTGCCGGCCGGTGATGGTGGCGCTGTGGCGTAGGCCGTCCAGGGTGCCTTCGAAGCAGACGGTGCCGCCGGTGGCGCCGGCACCGGGGCCGAGGTCGACGATGTGGTCGGCGATGGCGATGGTTTCTGGTTTGTGTTCGACGACGAGGACGGTGTTGCCCTTGTCTCGTAGGCGCAGTAGCAGGTCGTTCATGCGGCGGATGTCGTGCGGGTGCAGGCCGATGGTGGGCTCGTCGAAGACGTAGGTGACGTCGGTGAGTGCGGAGCCGAGGTGGCGGATCATCTTGGTGCGTTGGGCCTCTCCCCCGGACAGGGTTCCGGTGGGCCGGTCGAGGGAGAGGTAGCCGAGGCCGATCTCGGTGAAGGATTCGAGGAGGTGGCGTACTCCGGTCAGGAGTGGGGCCACGGTCGGTTCGTCGAGCTCTCGCAGCCAGCTGGCCAGGTCGCTGATCTGCATGCGGCACAGGTCGGCGATGCTCCTGCCGTTAATCTTGGAGGAGCGGGCTTCGATGCCCAGTCGGGTGCCGTCGCACTCGGGGCAGGTGGTGAAGGTGACGGCGCGTTGCACGAAGGCGCGCAGGTGCGGTTGGAGCGAGTCGACGTCCTTGGCGAGCATGGATTTCTGGATGCTCGGGATCAGGCCGGTGTAGGTCAGGTTGATGCCGTCGATCTTGACTTTGGTGGGTTCCCGGTGGAGGAGGTCGTGTAGCTCCTGCTGGGTGTACTTGCCGATGGGCTTGTCGGGGTCGAAGAAGCCGCAGCCGCGCAGGATGCGGCCGTACCAGCCCTCCATGCTGTAGCCGGGGATGGTCAGCGCGTCTTCGTTGAGGGTGCGGGTGTCGTCGTAGAGGGCGGCCAGGTTGAAGTCGGTGACCGCGCCCATGCCCTCGCAGCGGGGGCACATGCCGCCGACGCGGGTGAAGCTGACCTTTTCGGTTTTCGTGCGGGCCGCGCCGCGTTCGAGGGTGACCGCGCCGCTGGCGGTCACCGAGGGCACGTTGAAGGAGTACGCGTTGGGTGAGCCGAGGTGTGGTTGGCCGAGCCGGCTGAACAGGATGCGGAGCATGGCGTTGGCGTCGGTGGCGGTGCCGACGGTGGAGCGTGGGTTGGCGCCCATTCGTTCTTGGTCGACGATGATGGCGGTGGTCAGGCCTTCGAGGAGATCGACCTCGGGTCGGGACAGCGATGGCATGAACCCCTGCACGAACGCGCTGTAGGTTTCGTTGATCATCCGCTGGGACTCGGCGGCGATGGTGGCGAAGACCAGGGAGCTTTTGCCGGAGCCGGAGACGCCGGTGAAGACCGTGAGCCGGCGTTTGGGTATGTCGACGCTGATGTCTTTGAGGTTGTTCTCGCGGGCGCCGTGTACGCGGATCAGGTCGTGGCTGTCGGCGACGTGTGGCCCGGGTGGCTGGTGCGCCGGGCTGGTGGCCGTGCTCATCGGGTCTCCTGGGTCGAGTTGGCGGGCTGGGTCTGGGTGTAACTCCGGTTGCTGGCGGTCGGGGTTGGTGGCGGGGTCAGAGGCCGCCGGCGACGCGGAGGATGGTGCCGGTGGTGTAGCTGGCGTCGGGTCCGAGGAGCCAGGCGATGGCGGCGGCGACCTCGTCAGGTTCGCCGGCACGTCCGAGTGGGATGCGGGCGGCGGCCTGGTCGGCTCGGTCGGGCTGGCCGGAGAGGGTGTGGATGTCGGTGCGGATGATGCCGGGGGCGACGGCGTTGACACGGATGCCGCGGGGGGCGAGTTCTTTGGCCAGGCCGAGGGTGAGGGCGTCGGTGCCGGCCTTGACGGCGGCGTAGTGAACGTATTCGCCGGGTGAGCCGAGGGTGGCGGCGGCGGAGGAGAGGTTGACGATGGCGCCGCCGGCGGGCATCCGGCGGGCGGCCTGTTGGGCGGCGAGGATGTAGCCGACGAGGTTGACGTCGACGACGTGGCGCAGATCGGTGGGGTCGAGGTCGACGAAGGGGCCGATGGGGCTGGTGACGCCGGCGTTGTTGACCAGGCCGGTGAGCTCGCCGAGGTCGGCGGCGGCGGCGAACAGGGTGGCGAGTTGGTCGGGGTCGCGGGTGTCGGCGGGGATGGCGATGGCGGTGGTTCCGGTGGCGCGTAGCTCGGCGAGGACGGTGTTGGCGGCGGTGTGGTCGCGTTGGTAGGAGAAGGCGATGTGGTGGCCGGCGCGGGCGAGGCGGCGGGCGATGGCGGCGCCGATTCCGCGGCTACCACCGGTGATGACGGTGACGGGGTTCAACGGGGCCTCTCCTGGTCTGGCGGGGGTGGTGTGGCGAGGCTACCTCGGGGGTGTGATGGGGCGGCGCACCTTGGTGGGGCGGCAGCTGGTATCAAGTACTGCTGTCGGACAGGTGTACGGAAGAGGGGGTGTGATGTCGGGGCAGGGTTTGTCCACCGAGGAGGTGGCGGGCATCCGGGAGGCGGTTGCCGCGGGCCGGAAGCCGAAGGTGGTGTTTACCGCGTCGGCGGGGCAGATTGCGGGGCAGGTCGGTCAGGTCGTGGCGTTGACCGACCCGGCGGTTTCCGACGAGTTCGTGGTGGTGCGGTTCGGGCGGGACGAGTTGCCCTTCTCCCCCGTTGATGTGGCGGTGGCGCCGCGGGGGGCGGGGCGGAAGGTGCCGTCGGCGGAGCGGCCGGCTGGGGAGCCGGTGGCGGCGGAGCCGGTCGTGGCGCCGGAGCCGGAGTTCGTGTTGGATACGCCGCCGCCGGCGGCGCGGGCGGCCGGGGAGGGTTCCTCGGCCCGTCCGGCGGAGTCGACGAAGCCGGCGCGGCGGGGGGCGAAGCCGGTGAAGGCGAAGGGGCCGGCGGGGCTGACGGTGACGTTGGCGTACGGCGAGGGTGAGTGGACGGTGGCGGCGCAGCAGGGGGCGAAGGTGCTCGCCAAGCCGTATGTGGTGAAGCCGGCGGAGGCGCTGCGGATGGTCGGGCTGGTAGATGTGTCGGGGGTGCAGGAGGCGGTGGAGCAGATTCTCGCCGCGGAGCGGGCCGAGGCGGAGCAGCAGGCGGAGAAGCTGCGTTCGGAGTTGGCGGAGGTGGAGGCGCGGCTGGCGGAGTTGCGGGAGGCGGGCTGAGCCCACCACGACGATGGTCGCCCGCCTCCCGAATCCCGGGAGGCGGGCGACCGTCTTTGTGGTGGGCTCAGTGTTGTGGGATGTGGGCCACGCCGATGCGCTTGCGGAAGACCCAGTAGGTCCAGCCCTGGTAGGCCAGCACGATCGGGGTGAAGATCACCGCCACCCAGGTCATGATTTTCAGGGTGTAGGGGGTGGAGGCGGCGTTGGTGGCGGTGAGGGTGCCGGCGGCATCCAGGGTG
Organism: Salinispora sp. H7-4; assembly: GCF_013416675.1. Classification (NCBI taxonomy): domain Bacteria; kingdom Bacillati; phylum Actinomycetota; class Actinomycetes; order Micromonosporales; family Micromonosporaceae; genus Salinispora; species Salinispora sp. H7-4. Next base: position 49,118 of record NZ_JABZED010000002.1, on the reverse strand, counting down.
GATGGCAGCACGTTCGGGAACAGGGCGGTGAACAGGGTTGCCACGGCCAGGCCGATCGCGGCGGCGGTGCCGATGAAGGCCCAGCCTTCCCGGCGGGCGTAGGCGGCGGCGAGGCCGCCGAGCAGGGCCACGGCGGCGGCGACGGCGAGGGCGATGGCGGCCGTGTTGGCGCGGATGGTCAGGCTCCAGGTGAGGAACGCGACGGCGAGTACGGCGGTGGCGATGCCGACGCGGACGGCGAGGGCGGCGGCCCGGTGCCGGATGTCGCCGACGGTTTTGAGGGCGATGAACACGGCGCCGTGGGTGAGGAACAGGGCGCCGGTGGTGGCGCCGCCGAGGAGTGCGTAGGGGTTGAGGAGGTTGAAGAACCCGCCGGCGTATTCGTGGTCGGCGGTGAGGGGTACGCCGCGCAGGATGTTGGCGAATGCGACTCCCCAGAGGATGGCGGGGAGGAGGGATCCGAAGAAGATGGCGTGGTCCCAGCGGCGTTTCCAGGATGCTTCGGGGCGCTTGTGGCGGTATTCGAAGGCGACGCCGCGGGCGATCAGGGCGAGCAGGATGAGCAGTAGCGGGAGGTAGAAGCCGGAGAAGAGGGTGGCGTACCACTCGGGGAAGGCGGCGAACATGGCGCCGCCGGCGGTGATTAGCCAGACTTCGTTGCCGTCCCAGACCGGGCCGATGGTGTTGATCAGGACGCGGCGTTCGCGGTCGTCGCGGCCGAGGACCGGTAGGAGCATGCCGACGCCGAAGTCGAAGCCCTCGAGGATGAAGTAGCCGGTGAACAGCACGGCGACGAGGAGAAACCAGATGGTGGTGAGTTCCATGTGGGGCTCCGCAGATCAGTAGGCGAAGGCGAGCGGGCGCTCGGCGTCGTCGGTGTCGTCGGGGTCGGGGTCGGGGGTCAGGTCGGGTACGCCGGCCTTGGCGTAGCGGATGAGGAGTTTGCCTTCGATGACGGCGAGGGCGGCGTAGATGAGGGTGAAGGCGGTGAATGAGGTGAGGACTTCGGCCAGTGACACGCTGCGGGAGACGCCGTCGCGGGTGAGCATTTCGCCGAAGACGATCCAGGGCTGGCGGCCCATCTCGGTGAAGATCCAGCCGAAGGAGTTCGCGGCGAGGGGTAGGAGGGGCATGATCAGGCCGGCGCGGAGTAGCCAGCGGCTGGTGGGGGTGCGGCCCTTGCGTTGGCTCCAGAGCACCAGGAGGGCGATCGCGGCGGCGGCCAGCCCGAAGCCGATCATGAGGCGGAAGCTCCAGTAGGTGATCGGGATGATCGGGGTGTAGCTGCCGGCGCCGTACTGGGCGGTGTATTGGGCTTGGAGGTCGTTGATGCCGCTCACGGTGCCGTTGGGGTCACCGGTGCTGAGGTAGGACAGCAGGTAGGGGATCTTCAGGGCGAAGAGTTCGCGGCTGCCGTCGAGGCTGCCGACGGTGAGTACGGAGAAGGAGGCGGGGCTCTCGGTGTCGTAGAGGCCTTCGGCGGCGGCCATCTTCATGGGCTGCACCTGGGTCATGATCTTGCCTTGGATGTCGCCGGTGATCATGACGGCGGTGGCGGAGATCAGGGTGACCCAGGATCCGAACTTGGCGGCGAACCGGTAGGCCGGGGTGTCCGGGGAGTCCGGCCGGCGGATCAGGTGCCACAGGGCGACGGCGACGAGCAGGGAGCCGGCGACGAGGAAGGCGCCGGCGATGGTGTGCGGGAAGGTGATCAGGGCGACCTTGTTGGTCAGGACGGCGACGAAGTCGGTCAGTTCGGCGCGGCCGGTGTCGGGGTTGATCTGGTAGCCGACGGGGTTTTGCATGAACGAGTTCGCGGCGAGGATGAAGTAGGCCGACAGGTTGGTGCCGATGGCGGCGGCCCAGATGGTGGCCAGGTGTAGGCGTTTGGGTAGCCGGTCCCAGCCGAAGATCCACAGGCCGATGAAGGTGGATTCGAGGAAGAAGGCGACCAGGGCTTCGATGGCCAGGGGGGCGCCGAAGATGTCGCCGACGAAGCGGGAGTAGTCGCTCCAGTTCATGCCGAACTGGAATTCCTGCACGATGCCGGTGACCACGCCCATCGCGAAGTTGATCAGGAAGAGTTTGCCGTAGAACTTGGTGAGTTTGAGGTATTTCTCGTCGCCGGTGCGGTGCCACAGCGTTTGCAGGATCGCGACCAGGATGGACAGGCCGATGGTTAGTGGCACGAACAGGAAGTGGTAGACGGTGGTGACACCGAACTGCCAACGGGCGACGTCTAACGCGTCCACCTGTGACCCCCAGATCTACAGACTTACTACGAAGCGTAGTAGATACTACAGTCGGTCGTAGAAGAATTCTCAGGGGCGGGGGGCCTGAGGTCCCGGGACCAATGGCCCCGATCATGCGGGTCAACGGCCCCGCGGGTGCGCACTCGTGCGATCATGAAGCGCTGATGGAGACTGGGCACCCCGAATGGCGAGCGCCGCTGCTCTGGCGTACCGCACAACCACTCGCCCGCGTCGTGGTCGGCGCCCTGGCCCGGCTGGAGGTGGCCGACGAGATTCCGGGGCACCTGCGCCCCGGCCCCCTGCTGCTGGCCGCCAACCACATCAGCCCGTTCGACCCGATCGTGCTCGCCGCCGCCTGCGACTCGGTGCGGATCGCGCCGCGGATCATGGCCACCGGCGGGCTGTTCCGCGCCCCGCTGGTCGGTGCCGCGATGCGGCAGGCCGGGCACATCCGGGTCGACCGGGGTGCCCGCACCGTGGCCGAGGCGATGACGGCGGCCGCCGACGCCCTGGCCGGCGGCGCGGTCATTCTGGTCTATCCGGAAGGCCGAATCGGTCTGGATCCGGGGCTCTGGCCCGAGCGGGGCAAGACCGGCGTCGCCCGGCTCGCCCTGAGCTGCGGTGTGCCCGTGATCCCGGTCGCACAGTGGGGCGCCCACGAGGTGCTCCCCTACCGGGCCCCGAAAGGGCTCGTACGTGCGCTCGCCCGCACCGTCACCCACCGGCGGGTGGTCCGGGTACGCTTCGGCGCCCCGGTCGACCTCGCCGACCTGGCGCCCGGCGCACCCGGTGTGGCCCGCCGCGCCACCGACCGGATCATCGACGCGATCACCGACACCCTGGCCCCGCTTCGATCCGACGAACCCGACCGGCCCCGCCACGTCGACCCCGGGCGGCCGGTCGACACCAGCCGCTCCCACCGTCGGAGCTGACACCCACCAGTTTCGGGCTGTCGCCCACTACCTGACGACCGCGTTGGCCGGCATACTTCTCGGCGTGCTGACCGGCCCCTGCCCCTACCTCGACACACCAGCGCCGTTGGCATTCGCCCACCGTGGTGGCGCCGCCGAGGGCGACGAGAACACGGCCGCGGCGTTTGCTCGCGCCATCGACCTGGGCTACCGGTATGTCGAGACTGATGTGCACGCCACCGCCGACGGTGTCGCGGTGGTCTGCCACGATCCCACGCTGCACCGGGTGACGGGCTCCCCCGGGCGAATCGCCGAGCTGCGGTGGGCCGACCTGGCGGCGGTGCGCGTCGGCGGGGCGTCCGTCATGCCCCGCCTGGACGAGGTGCTGCACGCCTGGCCGCAGGTTCGGTTCAACGTCGACGTCAAGGCCGGCTCCGGCGTCGAACCGGCGGTGGCCGCCGTCGAGCGCGCCGGCGCCGGCGATCGGGTGCTGTTGGCCTCCTTCAGCGACGCGCGGCTGGCCCGGATGCGGGCGCTGACCCAGGGCCGGATCGCCACCGGTCTCGGCGTACGAGGGGTGGCGCGACTGCGGATGGCGTCGTTGGCCGGCCGGCGGGTGCGGCTGCCGGAGTCGGTGGTCGCCGCGCAGGTGCCGGTGCGGTACGGGCGGCTGCGGGTCACCGACCGTCGGTTTCTGGCCTACTGTCACCGCCTGGGGCTGCAGGTGCATGTCTGGACCATTGACGAACCCGCCGAGATGCACGAGTTACTGGACCTCGGGGTGGATGGCATCATGACCGATCACGTGGGCGTGCTGCGCGACGTCTACCGCAGCCGCGGCCACTGGGCCGTCTGATTCAAGGATAGATCCGGACATGTCCGCCACCGCCGCCCCCATCGTTGACGACACTCCCCCCACCCCGCGCAGCAGCCGTCGGGAACGGACCGGTTGGTACTTCTACGACTGGGCGAACTCGGCGTTCCAGACCACCGTCATCACCGTGTTCCTCGGTCCGTTCCTCACCACCGTCGCCGAGCAGGCGGCCGGTTGTGAACTCGGTGCGGACAGCTGCGTCGGGTACGTGTACCCGCTGGGGATCAAGGTCGCCGTCGGGTCGTACTACCCGTATCTGATCTCACTGTCGGTGCTGCTCACGGTCTTCGTGTTGCCGGTTGTCGGTGCGGTCGCCGACCGGACGCGGCACAAGAAGCGGCTACTCGCCGCCGCGGCCTACGTCGGTGCCGGCGCGACTGTCGCGATGGCCTTCGTCACCGGGGAGCGGTACCTGCTCGGCGGGGCGCTGTTCCTGGTCGCCAACATCGCCTTCGGCGCCGCGATCGTGGTCTACAACTCCTTCCTGCCGCAGCTGGGCGGGCCGGACGACCGGGATGGGATCTCGAGCCGGGGATGGGCGCTGGGGTACCTCGGCGGGGGTCTGTTGCTGGCGCTCAATCTGGCCGTGGTCACCGCGTTCACCGAGGAGGGCAACCCGCAGCGCACCCTGGACCTGGCCCGCTGGTCGATCGTCTCGGCCGGGGTGTGGTGGGCCGCGTTCACCCTGGTGCCGCTGCGCTGGCTTCGCGAGCATCCCACCGCCGCGGCGTTGACCAGCGGCGGCAACGTGCTCACCGACGGTTTCCGGCAGCTCGGGCGTACGCTGCGGCAGCTGCGGGCGTATCCGTTGACGCTGTTCTTCCTGCTGGCGTTCCTGGTCTACAACGACGGCATCGCTACGGTCATCACGCTCTCCTCCCAGTACGGCACCGAAGAGCTACGGCTGACGCAGAGCACTCTGATCATCACTATTTTGTTGGTGCAGTTCCTGGCCTTCGGTGGCGCGCTGCTGCTCGGCGCGCTCGCCCGGCGGATCGGTGCGTGGAAGACCGTCCTGTTGAGCCTGGTGCTGTGGATCGCGGTGGTGATTGCCGCGTTCCGGCTGCCCGCCGAGGCGCCGCTGCCGTTCATGGCGCTCGGCGCGGCCATCGGGCTGGTGCTCGGTGGTAGCCAGGCGTTGAGCCGGTCGTTGTTCAGCCAGCTCATTCCTGCCGGTAAGGAGGGTGAGTACTACGGCTTCTACGAGATCAGCGACCGGGGTACCAGCTGGCTCGGTCCGCTCGCCTTCGGGCTGGTGTTCCAGCTGACCAACTCCTACCGGGTGGGCCTGGTCTCGCTGCTGATCTTTTTCGTGGTCGGGTTTGTGCTGCTGCTGGCGGTACCGATGCGTCGGGCGATCGTGGCCGCGGGGAACCGGCCGCCACGGGTGCTGTGAACCGGTCGATTGCTGCCGCCGCTGCCGCGGGGTTGATGGGCTAGGCTGCCGGACCGTGACCGACCGCACCCCCGCCGATTCCACCCACCGCTCCCCCGCGTCCGGGCCGCCCGTGCGCGCCGGTACGCAGGGGCGGCCGTTGCACGCCGCGGCGCTGCGGTTCTACTGGGGTCCGATGGACTGCGGCAAGTCCACCATGGCGTTGCAGATGAACTACAACCACGCCCGGCAGGGTCGGCGGGGCCTGGTCACCACCCGCATCGACCGGTCGTTGGGCCCGCGGGTGACCACCCGCGTCGGGCTGGCGCACGAGGCGGTGGAGGTCACTGCCGAGCTGGACCTGCGCGCGCTGGTCCGCAGCCGGCGGGCTGAGGGGGTCGGGGTCGACTACCTGATCTGCGACGAGGCCAGTTTCTACCAGGTCGAGCAGGTGGAGCAGCTGGCCGAGTTGGTTGACGCCGACGATGTTGACGTCTACGCGTTCGGCCTGGCGACCGACTTCCGGTCCCGGATGTTCCCGGCCGCGCGGCGGCTGTTCGAGTTGGCGGACTCGGTGGCCCGGATCCAGGTGGAGGTGCTCTGCTGGTGCGGGCGGGAGGGGCTGCTCAACGCCCGCGTGGTCAACGGGCGGGTGGCGCGGGAGGGCGCGCAGGTGGTGGTCGGCGACACGGCCGAGACCGCCCAGGTGCGTTACCAGGTGCTCTGCCGGCGCCACCACCGTGCCGGCGAGTTGGGGCCGGCCACGTCCGGCTGACCGGATCACCCCCGGGCCGGTGGGTCGTCGGCGGGGCCGGTGGATCAGTACGGGTCGCCGCAGACCCGCCAGCCGCCGTCCTCGGTGATGACGGAGAGGTCTCGCTGTTCGGTGGTGCCGCTGTCGCGGGTCAACCGTACGGTGACGGTGCCCTGCGGTCGGCCGCGGCGGCTGGTGACCGCGACGTCGACGATCTCGTAGTCCGCTACGGTCGGCGGGGTTCGTACCCAGCTACTGAAGCCGATCTTGCTCCAGCGGCTGCGGGAGTCGGCGCAGAGCTTCTCGTAGGCGGCGGCGGTGTCCCCGGTGGTGAGCCCTCGCAGGAAGCCGTCGGCGGTGAGCCGTACCGGTTCGGCGGCGCGGGTTACCGCCTGTAGGTTCCAGGCGGCCAGCCCGGCGACCCCCACACAGCAGAGCAGGACCATGGCGCCCGCGACGAACAGGCCGGTCCGGAGCGGCCGTCGCGGCTGCGACGGCCGAATCCACGGCGGCTCGGCGTTCACACCCTGCGACGGTAGCGACCTGCCACGGGGCGATGGTGCGGAATACCGCGACGCACAGCGGAAGTATTTCCATAATTACGGTATGCGTATTGCCGTTGTCGGGGTGGGCCGGATGGGTGCCATCCACGCCGCCAATCTTCGCCGCCACGCCGATGTCACCTCGTTGGTGGTCGCCGACTCAGACCGGCAGCGTGCCCAGGAGTTGGCGCGCCGCCTCGAGGTCAGCGCGGCGGACTCGGTTGACGAGGTGTTCGCCTCCTCGACGGAGGCGGTCGTCATCGCCGCCAACACCGCCGCGCACGCCGAGTTGATCCGGCAGGCGGCACGGGCGGGTCTACCCGTGTTCTGCGAGAAGCCCGTCGCGGCGGACCTGTCCGAGTCGATACAGACCGTGCGCGAGGTGCAGGCCGAGGGCGTGACGTTGCAGATCGGCCTCATGCGCCGGTTCGACGCGGGCTTTCGGGCCGGCCGGGCACTGGTACGGTCCGGACGACTCGGTCGGCTGCACACTATTCGGTCTGTTGGCGCGGAGCCCGACCCTCCACCGGCCACCTACCTGTCGGCCTCGGGTGGGATCTTCTGGGACGCGCTGATCCACGACTTCGACCTGCTGCGGTGGTTGACCGGCCGGGAGGTCAGCGAGGTGTACGCGTGTGGCTCGGACGCCGGGCCGCAGATCTTCGCCGAGCTGGGGGAACTCGACACCGCGATGGCGCTGCTGACGATGGACGACGGGACGCTCGCCGCCGCCACCGCGGGCCGGTGCAACGGGGCCGGCTACGACGTGCGGATGGAGGTGTGCGGGGATGCGGACACCATCGCTATCGGGCTCGACCGGCACACCCCGCTGACCTCGGTGGAGCCGGAGGCCACGTTCCCGTCGGGGGATCCCGTACAGAATTTCCTGGACCGTTTCGCGCCGGCTTTCGAGGCGGAGATCGATGCCTTTCTCCAGGTTGCCCGTGGGGATCTGGAGAACCCGTGTGACGGGCGGGAGGCGGTGGAGGCGCTCCGGGTGGCGGAGGCGTGCTGGCGGTCGCAGCGAGAGCGGCGACCCGTTCGGATGACCGAGATCGTCGGTTTCTGAGCCGGTCGCGGTCGGCACGACCTGCCGGCCCCGGGGTGCCGCTGGGGCGGGGTGGCATGGTTTCGGGCCCGGCGGGAACCAGGGTTCATGCCCCGATCCTGGAAGTGGGAGGCGCAGGTTTCCCGGCCCGTCGAGTGGCGGACCGCACTGTACGACGGGTTGCTGGAGCTCACGCCGCGCGGCGACCCGGAGCTCTTCGGTGATCTGCACCACTCCCGGCGACGTTTCGTAGCCGTCGACGAGAGTGCGTGGGGGTGGTACCAGAAGGAGATCATCTCGCTGCTGGACCGTTACCAACTCGAGTGGAACAACCCGCCCTGCCTGCTGCCGGGGGGTGAGGATGCCAAAACCCGCGACAGCGCGAACCGGATCTCCGATGAGATGAACGCCTTCGGCGTCGCCCGTTTCGGCGAACCGCCGATCGCTATCGGCGGCGGCGTGCTGCACGACGTGTTCGGTCTGGTGGCGGGCGAATACCGGCGGGGCGTGTCATGGGACTTCATCGGCACGACGCTCGTGTCCGCCATCGATTCGATGTTCGCCCTGAAGTGCGGTGTGAGCGCGGGTTGGAAGAACCGGGCCGGTCTGTACCATCCCGCGCGGTCCTCGATGACCGATGCCCGTTTCTTCCAGACGTTGCCGCCGCACCAGATCAGGGACGGCTTCGCGGAGATCATCAAGATCGCTGTCGCTGGGGACTGTGCCCTGTTCCGGCTCCTCGAGGAGCATGGACCGCGGGTCGCCGAGGAGCGCTTCCGCAGCTACGACGGCCCTTCCGAGGAGATCCTCCGCCGGTCGATCTCGTGGATGCTGCGGGAGTTGAAACGCAACCCGTTCGAGCGCGAGACGGCCCGGGCCAGCTACCTCGGGCACAACATCTCGCCGGGGCTGGAGCCCACCGTGACGCACGGCCACGCGGTGGCCTTGGACATCGCCTGGACCAGCATGATCGCCTGGCGGCGGGGGCTGATCGGGCGTTTTGTCCGCGACCGGATCCTGCGCCTGATCCGCTCATTCGGCCTGGACGTGTGGCATCCCGCGATGGCCGACACGGACCTGCTGGTGGCCGCCCTGTCCGACGCCGTCCGGCACCGTGGTGGCCAGCAGCTCATCCCGACGCCGGACCGCGTGGGCCGGGTGAGATACCTGGGGGATGTCACGACCGACGAACTGCAGCGCGCCGTCGAGGACCAGCGCCAGTGGGAATCAGGCGACCTGCGGTCGGATGCCGCGAAGGGCGGTGGTCGGTGATGAGTCCATCGGACGGTCTGGACCATCGGATCCAGGTCGGCTCGTCCCCGGACTCCTGGGGGGTGTGGTACGCGAACGATCCACGGCAGGTTCCCTGGCCACGTTTCCTGGACGAAGTGGCCCGGGCCGGATTCGAGTGGATCGAACTCGGCCCGTACGGGTATCTGCCGACCGACCCGACCCGGCTCGCCGGCGAAACCGCCCTCCGTGGCCTGCGGGTCGCCGCGGCGACCCTCTCGACGTCCCTGCACCGGGGCCACAGCGGCTGGCAGGAGAGCTGGCCCCGGGTGGCGATGACCGCGGCGCTCGTACGGGCGGTGGGCGGGTCCTGCATCGTGATCATGCCGGGCTACTGGCGAGACCCGTGGACTGGCGAGTCGACCGAGGAGCCGCACCTCACGGCGGCACAGTGGCGGGACCTCACCGTGTTGACCAACCGGCTCGCCCGACAGGTCCGTGACTCCTTCGGCCTACGCGTCATGCTCCACCCGCACGTCTACACCCACATCGACGACGAGCCGGCGGTTACCCGTTTCCTCGACGCGACGGACCCGGACCTGGTCTCCCTCTGCCTGGACGTGGGGCACTACGCCTACTGCGGCGGGGACAGCGTGAAGCTGCTCGACACCTGTGGCGAGCGCGTCGGCCACCTGCACCTCAAGCAGGTCGACCCCGCGGTGCTCGCCGACGTTGTCGCCAAGGACGAGCCGTTCGCCACCGCGGTGGCCCGGGGGGTGTGGTGCGAGCCGCCGAACGGGCTCCCCGCGCTGGAACCGGTGCTGGCCGCCGCGCGGCGGCTCGACACCGACATGTTCGCCATCGTCGAGCATGACCTGTACCCCTGCCCCGCCGACAAGCCGTTCCCGATCGCGGAACGGACCCGCCGGCTCCTGCGCTCCTACGGAGTGTGATGAGATCGGCACATGCAGTGCCACGTGTTCACCAATCCGCAGCAGGGGGCGAGCTACGACGAGATCGCCGCCACCGCCAGGGCGGTGGAGCAGCTCGGGCTCGACGGCTTCTTCCGCTCGGATCACTTCCTGGCGATGGAAGGTGCCGCGGGACTGCCCGGCCCCACGGACACCTGGGTGACCCTGGGCGCGCTGGCCCGGGAGACCCGACGCATCCGACTCGGGTCGTTGATGACCTCGGCGACGTTCCGGCAGCCGGGGGTGTTGGCGGTCACGGTCGCCCAGGTTGACCAGATGAGCAACGGGCGGGTCGACTTCGGGTTCGGCACCGGATGGCACGAGCCGGAACACCGCGCCTATGGTGTCCCCTACCCCGCCCTCGGCGAACGGTTCGACCGCTTCGAGGAGCAACTGGACATCATCACCGGCCTGTGGGGCACCCCGCCGGGCGAGCTGTTCACCCACCCCGGGCGGTACTACCGGTTGACCGACGCGCCGGGGTTGCCGAAGCCCGCCCAGCAGTGCCCTCCGATCGTCATCGGCGGCACCGGACCGACGAGGACACCGCGCCTGGCGGCCCGCTACGCCGACGAGTTCAACTTTGCCTTCCCGACCCTGACGGAGATCGCGGAGCAGGGCGCGCGGGTGGACGCGGCCTGCGAGAAGGCCGGTCGGGTGCCGTCGAGTCTTCGCCGCTCGGCTGTTGTCCTGCTCGTCTGCGGCCGGGACTCCGCCGAGGTGGCCCGGCGCGCGGAACCGGTCGGTGGGCTGTTCACCGTGCAGATGATGGAGCGCGGGCTGGTCGGTTCCCCGACGCAGGTGGTCGACCGGATCGGGGAGTTGGCCGAGGCGGGCATCAGCCGGCTCTATCTGCAGACCCCACACCAGTTCGACGTCGATCACCTGGCGTACTTCAGCCACCACATCCGGCCGCAGCTGGACTGACCGGTGCCGCCGGCCCCGGGTCAGCCGCGGCGCCGGGACCGGGCCGCCCAGATCGCGTACGCCGGGTCCCGGTCGAGGTTGTGCCGGTCGCGGTCATAGCGGCGGGTGGTACGCGGGTCGGCGTGCCCCATCGCGTCCTGCACGTCCTCCAACGGCACGCCCTCGGCGCGGGCGGTGGTGGCGAAGGAGTGCCGCAGCGAGTGCGGTGACAGCCGCGCCCACCCCGGGATGCCGGCCGCTCGGGCGAGCCGGCGGACCAGCCGGAACACGGAGTGCCGGTCCAGCCGGGCTCCGGTCGAGGTCACCAGCAGCGCACCGGTCAAGAGGTGCACCGGCACACCCGCGGCGCTGGCGCGCCGCGCCAGGTAGTCGTGCACCGCCGCCGAGGCGCTTGGGGTGAGAGCCCGCCGCCGGGCCCGGCCGCCCTTACCGGTGAAGCGGACACTGTGGTGGCCGCGCTCGACACCCAGGTCGCCGACGTCCAACGACACCAGCTCGCCGACCCGCAGCCCAAGGTCGACCAGGAGCGCCACGGCGACCCGGTTGCGGGCGGCGGTCGGGCCGGTGGCGCTGTCGGCGACGGTGAGTAGCGCGTTGACCTCCTCGGGGGTAAGCCCGATGGTCGCCGAGTGGTCGCGGTCAAGGTGGGGACGATCCGCTCCGGTCACCGGGTTGGTCTCGACGACCCGCAGCTTGACCAGAAAGTCGTACCAGCTGGACAGGGCGGAGAGTTTACGGGCAACCGTGGCGGGCGTGAGTGGCTTGCCGCTGCGGGCGTTCGGCGTCGATTCCAACCACCGGGCGTACGCGTTGACGTGCAGGAATGTTGCCCGCAGCGGGTCGGCGTCGGCGTCGGCGCACCAGCCGAGCCAGCCGGCGACGTCCCGCCGGTAGGCGGCTCGGGTGTGTGCGCTGAGCCGGCGGTTGGCCAACCACGCCTCGGTGAAGTCAGCCGCGCCGACCGACAGCACCGGCGTTGGTGTCGCGCGGCGCCGCACCGGCACCTCGGAGGAGAGCATGTCCGAAAGGTTCTCAGGATGGGATGGGTAACGGTCGGAGGCGCGCCCGCAGGAGCACTGCGGTCACCGCCGCGAGGGTGAGCGCGGCGACCACGGCGAACGCGGTCATGCTCGCCAGGTCCGGGTGCAGGACCGACTGGCCCCGGCTGGCCTGCCAGCTGAGCACCGCGAACACCCCGGTACCGCCGATGGCGGCGGCGCCGACGAGGTCGGCGCGGGTCCGCTCGTCGCGCAACCAGGGCCGGCGGGCCGCGGCGGCGCCCAGGGCCACGGTGAGCAGCAGCAGCCCCTGGATGGCGTGCATTCCCACGAAGTGCGGAACCCGCAGGTCCCCACCGGTCGTACTCCACCGGGTGACCGGCATGCCGTTGCCGTCGGGGTCGCCGATGCCGTGCGCGCCGATCAGGGACACCTGCTGGCCGTTGGCGTCGGCCACCACCCGCGGGGTCTGCCCCGAGCTACTCAGCCACAGGGCCACGACCATGCTGGCGAGCGCCAGGCCCAGCCCGGCGCGCAGCGCCCGGGTCAGCGCGCGGTCACCGACGCGCTGGACCAGCAGCAGGATCGCCACGAAGAAGGTGGTCAGCAGCAGCGGCATGATGCCGACGGAGAACAACGCCTGTACGGTGCGGGCCACCGGGTCGGTGTTGTCGTTAAAGTGGCTGAAGGTGCCGTTGGCGGCGGCGTAGGCGACGGCACCGACATCCAGCACCCCGGCGAACGCGAAGATCGTACCGAGCCACCAGCCGATGCGTCGGCCCCGGCGGAGCTTTCCGAGCAGCCACGCCAACACGAGCGCGTGCACGCCCATGGCGAACCCGAACTTCAACGGTTTCAGCCAGACCGGCTCGCCGACGAGATGCCGGTCGTCCAGCAGCAGACCTCCGACGGACACCAGAGCGACGGTGAACATGAAGACCGCGTTCGCGAGCAGCGGCCGGTGCCACTCGGTCTGCCCGCGGTGCGGTGCGGTGATCGTACTCATGCGTCGCTCCGTCCGCCGGTGCGCATCCCGGCCCGATGCCGGATGCGCTTTTGAGCGTCCTCGAACGCGCTGCCCAGCACCATCCTGCAGGCCACCGGCGGGGCCGGGGGTTAACCCTCCCTCCGCGGACGCGGTTCGGGCGGCAGCGTCACCGGGGGCGGGTACGGGCCAACACGCGGACCAGGATGAGCATCGCGGTGGCCTGCGCGGCGGCGACCGCGGCGAAGAGCCCGCCCCGGGAAGAGTCGTACAGGGCACCGGCGGCGACACCGCCGACGAGCGCACCGGCGGCCTGGACGGCGGCGAAAACGCCGTACGCGGTGCCCCGGCGCGCCCGGGGCACAAGATCGGCCACGAAGGCCTTCACCGTGGAGTCCTGCACCCCCAGCGCGGCGCCCCACACCAGGACCCCGCCAGCGGCCACCGCCAGGCCGGACGTGAACGCCAACGGGGGCACCACGGCTACCAGAATGGGCAGGACCAGCAGGACCCGGGCTCCGATACGGTCGTAGGCGGCACCGGTGGCGAGCGCGGCCACGGCCGCCGCTGCCATCGCCGCCGCGTACAGCAGCGGCACCCCCGCCGCCGGTACCAGACCGGTCTGTGCCAGGTGGAACCCGATCAACCCGAAGGTCATCAGCCCCGCGGTGCACAGGGCGCACGCCACCGCGAACCATCCGAAGGACGCCGGCAGCGAGGCACGCCGGGCGGGGTCATCGCGCTCGTGCCGGGCGCCGACGGCAGCGTCACGCGGGTGCGCGATGCCGGCGCGGCGGCGCAGGAGCAGCAGCAGGACCATCGCCAGCGCTCCCGGCACCGCCAACCCGGCCAGCCCCGGCCACAGGAGCCCACCGGCGGCGGCGGTGAGTGCGGCCAGCAGCAGCGGGCCGGCGAACGCCCCGACCTGGTCCAGGGCCTTGTGGACGCCCATCCCGCGGCCCATCCCCACCGCGCCGGCCGCATCCGCCAGCAGCACCGACTTCGCCGGTGACCGCACGGCCTTACCCAGCCGTTCCACCACGATCAACACCGCGGCCGCCACCAGCCCCGCGGCACCCAACCGCGGGGTCACCGCCAGCAGCGGCACGCACACCGCCGTCAACGCGTACCCGACGGTGGTCAACGTCCAGTAGCGGCGGGTCCGGTCGGCCAGCGGCCCCGACACCAGCCGCAGCGCCAACGCGGCCGCCTCACCGGCACCAGTGATCACGCCGACGATCAGCGCGGAGGCACCCAACGAGGCCAGGAGCGGCCCGTACACCGACCGCGCGCCCTCGTACACCATGTCGGCGGCCAGGCTCACCACCCCGAAGCCGATCACCGTCCGCCACGGCGACCATCCCCACGCCTGCCGATCGTCGGAGTCTGCCGGAGCGCGCGACGCCGGCGTGGAATCAGTCGTTGGCACAGCCTCACCTCATCGGAGTTCGGGCTATGCGGTCAAACCGAGATCGCATGGGACGTCTGGACTACCGACCGATTGTCACGTCGCCCGGCGATCTTCGCTGGCTGGGGGCTCTTCCAGCCTGCGGGCGATCTGTTCGATGGCGATGAGGTCTGCGGGGGTGAGCCGGTCGATGAAGTGGTGTCGTACCGACTCGACGTGGGCCGGTGCGGCGTCTTCGAGCGCCGTCAGACCCTGTGCGGTGAGCACCAGGTAGCAGCCCCGGCCATCGTTCGGGTCGGGTGTGCGTTGCAGGAGACCACGCGCTGCCATCCGGGTGGCGTGCCGGGATAGCCGGCTGCGTGACCAGCCCATCTTGTCGGCCTGCTCCCCCAGGGTGCTGGTGTGGCCGGGTCTTTCCGACAGGGTGCTCAGCACTTCGTAGTCAGGTTCGGAGAGCCCGATCGCGGCCAGGTCGCGCGCCGTGCCGGCTTGGACGGCGACCGTGATGCGCAGGAACGCCCGCCAGGCGCGTTCCTGGTCCGGGTTCAACCAGCGTACGGCTCCGGTCGACGGATTTGTTGACATGTAATCAATCTAGCATCTACACTTCGTTTCCATGTTAACTAAACCGGTTCGCGTTCTTCTGCTGATCTGCAGCACCCGCCCAGGTGCTCTCGGTCCCCAGGTGGGCCAGTGGCTGGCCGAAGCGATCTCCCCACGCGCCGCGGAGCTCGGCGTCGAGCTGACGCCGGTGGCCCTCGGCGATGTGAACCTGCCGTTTCTGGACGAGGAGGAACACCCGTCGTCGGGCATCTACCAGCATGCGCACACACGGCGCTGGAGCTCGATCGTTGACCCGGCGGACGGGTTCATCGTGATCACCCCGGAGTACAACTACGGGATGCCGGCGACCCTGAAAAACGCGCTGGACTATCTCCGCCGCGAGTGGGCGTGGAAGCCGATCGGTTTCGTCAGCTACGGCAACACGTCGGCGGGCACCCGATCGGTTCAGCACGCCAAGCAGGTGGTGACCACGCTGCGTCTGGTTCCGTTGGGTGCCACGGTCGCGATCCGTCTCACTGACGCGACGGTGGATGGACGACTACTGCCCGACGCGGCCCGCGACCGGGCGGGCCTCGGCCTACTGGACGAACTGGTCCGGGTCGCAAACGCCCTGCGGCCACTGCGTGAACACGCACGGGCCGACAGCCGGCCCGGACCGCTACCAGGGTCCTACGTCAGACGGCTGAGCGGCGACGACGCACCTGAGGTGACGGTACTGCAGCGGTGCTGCTGGGTGGACGAGGCCCTGGTCAACGAGACCATGGACATACCCGCCTTACACGAGTCGCCGGAACAGGTACGCGAATGGCTCGCGGCGTGGCACACCACGGGTCTGTGGCGTGATGGCCGCCTCCTGGGGATGGTGCGCGCCCGCCGCCTCGATACCGACTGGCACATAGGTCGGCTCGCCGTCGTGCCCGACCTACGCGGCCAGGGGCTGGGCCGGTGGCTGCTGCGCACCGCCGAGGCCGACGCCGCCTCCGATTGCGATCGCATCCTGCTGGAGACCGGAGCCAAGAGCCTGCGGAACATCGAGTTTTATCGCAGCGAGGGATACCGCTCGGATTCGCTCGCCAGCCCAGACGGACCCATCTGTCTCCGCAAGGACGTGACCCACCCGTGCGCACGCCGCACCTGAGGTCAGGGCGGGTTCCCGCGCTGGTCAACCAGGTAGCTGCCACCACCACCTTCGTCAGCGGAGCCGAGGCAGGGTGTGCTGCCCGGCCTCACTCCGCCCGGCCGGGCGCCTGGTAGGTGACCGGGAGCCGCGTTGCCTCGTCGATCTCCTCCGGAGTCAACAGCGGCACCATGATGGTCTCCCCACCGCCGGCCGCGCGGACCGCGATGCTGAGCGCGGCCGCGACCACGTTGTCCCGCAGATCACACAAGACATACACGTCGTGCTCACCGAACGAGAAGTACAGCGACTCCACCTGTCCGCCGGAGTTCTCGATGAGTGCCCGTACCACCTCGGCCCGCCGCGTCCCTCCTTCCTTGCCCAGTCCGCTGACGCCCTGGGTGGTGTAGGTCGCTATCGCCAGGAACTTCACTACGCTGGCACCACCTTTCACCGTCGCTGGTGCTCCCGCTGCCTTCGCCCTGTACCCGCAATCCGTCCCGCCACGCCTCGCCGTCGCGCGGCGGCACCGCACGGCCGGACGGCGCGGGCGTCGGGAGGTCAACCGGTGTGCACAGCACCCGGGTTGTTACCGTGGTGAACATGTATGTACCCGAGGATCGCACCGCGAAGGCGATCATTCGGGATGCCGCCCTGGAGCTGTTCGGTGAGCAGTGGCCGGCGGCGGCCTCGCTCAAACAGGTGGCGGAGCGGGCACAGGTCTCCCAGTCGCTGATCATCAAACACTACGGGTCCCGCGACGGCCTGGTCGCCGCGGTGGACACCCACGTGCTGGGCCTGCTGGGCAACGCGTTGGAGGCGCTCACCGACACCGACGGAGCCGGTACGCCCCACCGCTTCCTCGCCTCGGCCGAGGCGCTCCGGGCACCGGCCACCACCCGCTACCTCGCGCACCTGCTCATCGGCGACACCGCCCGCTCGGTTGAGGCGTACCGCCGGGTGCAGGAGTTCACCGACTCGCTGGTGCGCCGGATGGCCGAGGCGGGTGCCGTCGCCGGGGACACGGACCGGGCGCAGCTGTCGGTCGTGCTCCTGGCCCACGAATTGTCGATCATTTTGTTGCGGGACCGCATCGCCGACGTGCTTGGCGCGGACCCGGTGGGCCGCGACGGCCTCGGCCGCTGGTGGGACACGATCGACCAGCTCTACTCGGGTACGGCGATCCGGAGGCCGTCCGGCTCACCCGGGCCGTAACGCCGCCCGGGCTCACGGCGTGCGGCGTTCCGCCGGAGCAGCCAACCAGCGAGCAGGACCAGCCCGGCGAGCGCGATCAACACGTACAGGTTGCTGTACACCAGGCCGAGGCCGGTGAAGTGCAGGTCCCAACCGCCCGGCGCGGCCAGCACCCAGCTGGTACTGGCCACCAGCGCGAGCCAGACCGCGGCGAGCGCGGCGGCCCCGAGACGGTGACCGTGCCGGCGGCAGCGGTCGGCGAGCAGCACCAGCGCGGGCACCCACCAGACCCAGTGGTGGTGCCAGGAGACCGGGGAGACCAGCAGCCCGGTGCCGGCGCACGCCAGCACCGCGACCAGCTGATCCGCGGCGCGCGCGCACCAGACGGCGAGGGCCGTACCGGCCGCGGCGACCACCGCCGCGGTCACCGCCCACACCCAGGCCAGGTCGGGGGTGTCGGCAATTCGGGCGAGAGCGCCAGCCAGCGACTGGTTCAGGATCGTGCGGGGATCACCGGTGACCCGGGCCGTGTCGAGTAGGCCACCGCCGAAGAACCAGGCCGAGTCCGTTCGTCGCCAGGCGAACCCGACGCCGATGGTGGCCACGAACACGGCCGTGGCCGTGGCCGCCGCCCGAATCCGGCCGGTGAACAGCAGGAAACCCACGAAGATCAGCGGGGTGAGTTTGAGTCCGGCTGCCACCCCGATGCCGATCCCGCACCACCGGCTGGTGCGGCCGGGTACCAGGTCGTAGAGCACCATCCACATGAGGAAGAGGCCGACCTGCCCGGCCTGCAGATGACCGGTGACGGGGAAGAGCGGCAGCACGGCGAGCACCGCCAGCAGCGTCGCAACTGGCCGGCGACCGGGTGCGACACCGGTGGCGTCAAGGGTCAGCCGGACGACCGCCACCAGCGCGGCCACCGACGCGGCCGTCCAGAGCCCCACGGCCACATCGGCGGGGACGGCGGCCAGTGGTCGCAGCAGCAGGGCGGCGAACGGCGGATAGGTGAACCCCAGCTCGATGCCGTCCGCGCCCCGATAGAAGACCTGGTAGAGGTTGCCGTCCCCGGCGGCCGCGGCGGCGGCGCCGGTGCGGTAGGCGGCCAGGTCACCCCAGAACCGCCCGGTGCCGCGGTGCACCAGCGCCGCCGCCGCGGCCAGCAGGGCGACGATCCCCACCAGCGTCGCTCTCGACACCACCACTGCCACCGGCGGGGTGGCCGACGGCGTCCGGGACAGCTCGGAACCGGCGGTCGGCGCGTTGCTCACCGCCGCTCCCCCGCCGCCGGCGACCCGGTGGCCTCGCCTGCCGTGCGCGACCCGGTGGCCTCGCCCGCCTGCCGGCCCGCCGGCGCCGGGCCGAGCACGAACGTGCCCCCGGCCGGTGCACCGTCGCGAAGCTGGGTCTTCTCCTCGTACACGGTCAGCCCGCAGCCCCGGATCCGGCCGGCCAGGGCGGCGTGCGCGCCGCCGCTGTCGTACAGCCAGACGATGAGGACACCACCGGGGGCGAGCGCGCGGGCCATCCGGTGGAGCAGCGCGATGGCCTGCTCGGCCGGAAAGTAGTAGAGCACCTCCCGCAGCAGGATCACGTCGTACGCCTCGGTGGCCTGGTAGGAGAGCACGTCGGCGACCTGGAACGAACTGCGCGGGCGGCGCAGCGACCGGGCGCGACGCAGGGCGGTCCGGCTGATGTCGACGCCGTGGTAGTGCCGGTAGCCCGCCGGCGGCAGCACCAGATTCACTGTGGAGCCGCAGCCGAGGTCGAGGATCCGGGGTCGCGGCACCCACCGGTGGATGAGTTGCACGGTGGCGTGGTCGCCGGCCCGGTCCAGGTAGTTCCACCGGCCCAGCGCGTACTGCGCCTCCCAGAGCAGCGCGTTGAGCCGCGGGTACGGGCGGATCAGGACCGCCAGCGGCCAGTGCAGTGCGCGGGCGACGGCCCGCACCACGGCGCCGCCCATCAGCCTCGCCCCGCGTGGCTCGGGCGCCCCGGGCCAGGGGCGGGCGGCACCGGGACGAAGCGTAGCCCGCGTCGCTGTAGCCGGGGGATCACCGCCGCCAGCGCGATCACGGTCTGCCGGCGGTCGCCGCCGCCGTCGTGGCACAGCAGGACATGGCCGGAGCGGCTACGCGTCAACGTCCGGGTGATGTGCGCCACCCCCGGCTGCTTCCAGTCGCTGGAGTTGACCGTCCAGTCCACGGGGGTGAGCCCGGCCCGCGCCACCGTGTCGAGGACCCGGGGCGACCACCCGCCGCTGGGTGCCCGGAACAGGCGCGGCGCCTGGCCGACGGCCTCGGTGATCTGCTGCTGCGCCCGCTGCACCTCATCGCGTAGCCGCGCGGTGGACAGCGCGGCGAAGGGCATCGGGTGATGCATTGAGTGATTGCCGATCTCGTGTCCGGCCGCGGCGATCCGTCGGGCCAGCCGGGGGTGCTGCGCCACCCGCGCGCCGATGAGGAAGAAGGTCGCTGGCACGCCGTACGCGTCCAGCAGGTCCAGTAGGGCCGGGGTCCAGCGGGGGTCGGGTCCGTCGTCCACGGTCAGGGCCACCCCGCCGGGCGCGACCCGGAACATCGGCCACCGCGGGCGGGCCCTCGCGCTGGTCGGCCAGAGCCGGTGGTAGGTCCGCACGCCGAGGAAGGCCGCTTCCCAGGCCCGACCCGGCAGCGCCGGGGTCACGTGTCGCCCCGCGCCGCGGCGGGACGGGACGGGCCGAAGTCCCGATCGGTCAGGAACCGCACCCCACCCACCGCCGCCCCGGCGATGATCGCCAGCTGCACCAGCAGGTGCGTGGCGAGGAAGAAGGCGAGAAACGCCGGACCGCGTCGGCGTAGCACGAACCGCGCCAGCCCCGGGTCGGCCACGGCGAAGCCGAGCAGCGCGGCGGCGGGCAGGGCGAACAGGGCGGGCGCGAGGAGGCCCGCCGGGAGGGTGCCGACGGCCAGCGCCGCGGCCAGCACGCCGGAGCTCCGGTTGGCCCGCAGCCCCGCCGGGCCGCGTTCCCGGACGGCCACCGGCACGAGCAGCTGGGAGCGGCCGAACTGTTTGCGCAGCATTGGCCACAGTCGACTGTCGTCGTCGTGCCGACACGTCACCTCGGCGCTGAGCCAGATGCCGTGCCGGTCGGCCATCCGGTCGCTGAGTTCGACGTCCTCGGAGGCGCGCAGGTTCTCGTCGAAGCCGCCGACGTCGTCGAAGACCGTCCGGCGTACGGCGCAGAGCGCGAAGATGGCGGTACGGACCCGACCGGTGTTGCGGATGCGCCAGTAGTGGGCGTGCAGCAAGCGGTACGCCTCCACCGGCCCGTCGTCGAACAGTGGCTCGGTCAGGTAGATGCCGTGTACGCAGTCCACGTCGGGAGTCTCGGCGAGCACCCGCAGCGCGTTGGCGAGTGCGTCGGGCGCTGGCGCGCAGTCGGCGTCCACGAAGAACACCACCTCGCCCCGGCTTGCCCGGATGCCCTGGTTGCGGGCCGCCGCTGGACCGCGGTTGACCGGGTTGGGCAACAGCACAACGGCCGGGAACTCCCGGGCGATCCGCTGCGTCCGATCGGTGCTGGCGTCATCGACGACGATCACCTCGTGCGGCGGGTGGGACTGGGCGAAGACCGCGGACAGGCAGGCGCGCAGGGTCCGCTCGCTGTTGTAGGCGGGAATGACGACCGAGACGTTCGCAGGCACGAACACCACCTATGTCAATGGCCAGGCGCCCGCCGGGACTTGTACGCGAACGCGGTGACGTTTTCGTGCACGGTAACGACGGGGCGAGTTTCGTACAAGCGCCCCCCATGCGGTGTGCAGCCGGCCCGCGGTGTGGTTCCAGTCGGCGTCCAGTCGCAGTTCAGTGCCGCTCGAAATAATGTCCGGGGTCGCCGGGAGTCGTCGTTGTTGATGTGCCCCCAGGCCCACGCCAGAACTGAAGAAGGGGGGGCGCATGACGGGGTTACTCAGCGTCGAGGACTGTGAGCATCTTTCGGTGAAAGACGTACACGGTCTGTACCGACGTTTTGTCAACCGAAGTCAGGTCGGCCTGATGACGTCGTTCGGCTTCGGCCGGGAACTGGTGGACCACGCCGAGGGCGCGTACCTGTATCTGCGCGACGGTCGCCGGGTGCTCGACCTCACCGGCGGGGTGGGCGTGCTCAACCACGGCCACAACCACCCGCGCCTGCTGGCGACCCGTCGCCAGTTCGCGCAGCGGCGCCGGATGGAGGTACACAAGACCTACTTCTCCCCGTACGTGGCGGGGTTGGCGCACAACCTGGCCCAGGTGCTGCCGGGCGACCTGAACATGTCCTTCCTGCCGAACTCCGGGGCGGAGGCCGTCGAGGGCGCGGTGAAGTTGGCCTACAAGTACCACGGCGGCCGGCGTAACACGATCCTGCACGCCGATATCAGCTTCCACGGCAAACTGCTCGGCTCCGGCAGTCTCACCGGCGCCGCGCAGAACCATTTCGCGTTTCCGGGGATTCCCGGGGTCGTCCCGTACAGCTATGACGACCTGGAGTCGGTGCGCGCCGCCGTGGCGGCCCACCCCGAAGACGTGTACGCCATTCTCGTCGAGCCGTTCAGCGCCTCCACCATGCGTTCATGTTCCGCCGACTTCCTGCACGGGCTACGCACGTTGTGCACCGAGCAGGACATCGTGCTGGTGTTCGACGAGATCTACACCGGCTGGGGCAAGACCGGCAGCATGTTCTACTTCATGCGCCATGCGGGGCTGCTACCGGACGTGGTGACCACGTCAAAGTCATTCGGCGGCGGCAAGTCGTCGATCTCTGCCTATGTGGCCCGGGAGCCGGTGTTCCGGCAGGCCTACGACAACCCGGTCGACGCGCTCATGCACTCGACGTCCACCACCTACTACGGCTTCGGCGAGGAGTGCGCCACCGCCATCGAGGCGATCGCCATCGCCGTCGAGGACGACTACCCGGCCCGGGCGCGACGCATCGAGCAACTCCTCGGACCGGGCCTGCGGCGGATCGCCAAGCAGCACCCCGAGGCGGTGGCCGAGGTCACCGGTGCGGGGGCGCTGTGGGGGGTCTTCCTCGACGGCGGACCGAAGGTGCTGGACCTGGCCGCGAAGGTCGCACCCGCCGGTCTGGCCCGGGATCCGCGACTCCGCACCAAGGTGATCACCGCATCGGTGATCAACGCACTTTACCGGGAGCACGACATCTACACGTACTACACCCTCAACGGCGCCAGCCCGCTGGTGGTCGGACCGCCGCTGGTCGCCACCGACGACGACATCGAACACTTTCTCAACGCCCTCGACGCGGTCCTTGACCAGGGGCTCAACCGCCTCCTGAGCCGGTTTGTCGCGCAGAAGCTCGGCTCGCTGTGGTGATCGCGGTGACCGGCGCCGCCGGGATGCTCGGCGCGACCGTGGTGCAGCGGCTGACCGGCGCCGGGTTTGCGGTGACCGGGGTGGACCTACGGGCGGCCCCCGACGGTCCCGACACCTCGGGCTACCGGCACCTGGTCGGGGACATCCGCGACCCGGCGGTGCTGCGGGCCGCCTTCGACGACGCCGACGCGGTCGTGCACTGCGCCGCCGCGCTCCCCAGCTACCCGCCGGAGCAGATCCGGGCCATCGTGGTCGACGGCAGCCGGGCCGTGCTGGACGCCGCCCGGGCCGCCCGGGTGCCCCGGTTGGTCTACATCTCCTCCACCGCCGTGTACGGGCTGCCCACCCAGGTGCCGACACCGGAGCAGCACCCGTACGCGCCGGTGGACGCGTACAGCACCGCCAAGGCCGACGCCGAGCGACTCGCGGTGGGCTACCGCGAGCACGGCCTGATCCTGCCGGTACTGCGACCGAAGACCTTCCTGGGCCCCGGACGGATGGGACTGTTCGCGATGCTGTTCCAGTGGGCGCACGAGGGGCGTAACTTCCCGGTGCTCGGCGACGGCTCGGTGCGCATCCAGATGCTGCACGTCGCGGACCTGGTGGACGCCGTCGAAACGGTGCTGCGGGTGCCCGCCGAGGCCGCCAACGACACGTACAACATCGCGGCGGCGACGTTCGGCACGCTCCGCGAGGACTTCCAGGCGGTACTCGACGCCGCCGGACACGGCAAACGGGTGATCGGGCTGCCGGCCCGTCCGGCCCGGGCCGCGCTCGCGCTCCTCGAACGCAGCGGCCTCTCACCGGTCTACGGGCGGCTGCTGCACAAACTCACGGCCGACTCCTACGTCGACATCGACCGGGCCCGGCACCGCCTCGGCTTCCACCCGCGACACAGCAACCGGGACGCGGTGCTGGAGACCTTCCGGTGGTGGCGTGGCCAGCAAGCCACCACCGCCGCCACGACGGCCAGCGGACCGACCAGCCGTGACCCGTGGCGGCAGGGCGTACTCGCCGCCGCCCGGGTCTTCTTCTAACGCAGGAGGTCAGCTATGACCGCGGTCGAGGTGACGGCAGAGTCGGTTCCGGCCGAGGCACCCAACGCTGCCGGCAGGCGCAACCCGGCGCAGCCGGCGACCGCGACCGGACGGCTCGACCTGCGCCTGGTCCGCCACGCCAGCGACCTGGCCCTGCTGGCCCGGCCCCGCCAATGGGCCAAGACGGTGCTGGCCGTGCCGCTGGCCCTGCTCGACACCCCGGCCTGGACCGTCGGCGGGCTGGCCCGCACCGGCTGGGCGGTGCTGCTGTTCACCCTCGCCTCGTCGCTGGTGTACGTCGTCAACGACATCGCCGACCGTGACCTGGACCGGAGGCACCCGGTGAAACAGGCCCGGCCGGTGGCCAGCGGCCGGATCTCGGTGGCCACCGCCGCCGGATTCGCCGGCGTCCTCGCCGGACTGCTGGGCCTGGCGTTCGCCGTCGGCCCCGCGCTGCCCGGGTGGCCGCTGGCCGCCTACCTGGTGCTGAACGTGGCCTACAGCCGCTGGCTCAAACACATCCCGCTGGTGGACATCAGTGTGGTGGCCACCGGCTTCGGGCTGCGGGTGGTGTTCGGCTACGCCGCGACCGGCGCGACCGTGTCGGTCTGGCTGCTCACGACCGTCTTCACCGCCTGCCTGGTGCTGATCCTCGGCAAGCGCCGCGGGGAACTCGCCGCCCAGGGCACCGGGTACCGGCCCGCGCTGCGCGGCTACACCCTGAACCTGGCCGACCACCTGATCAGCGTCAACGCCACCCTCACCGTCGCGGCGTTCCTGATGTACCTGCACACCGACGCCCCGATCGGCGCGCACCGCGAGGCCATCGTGCTCGCCGCCGTACCCCTGACCCTCCTGGCCATCTCCCGCTACCTGCAGGCCGTCCTGGTACACCACGGCGGCGCGGATCCGGTCCGCACCCTGCTGCGGGACCGGCTGATCGTCGGCTCCGCCGCCCTGCTGGCGGCGGCCGTCGGCGCCGGTCTGCTCGCCGCCTCCCTGCCAACCTCCTGAAAGCGGTCTGCCTCATGCCCGAACCCCTGGTCTCGGTCGTCGTACCGAACTACAACTACGCCCGCGCGATCGGGCTGTGCCTGGCCGCGCTACAGGCCCAGACCTACCCGAACCTGGAGATCATCGTCGTGGACGACTGCAGCACCGACGACTCGGTCGCCGTGGCGCGCTCGTACGGCGTGCGGGTCGTGCGCACCCCGGCAAACGGTGGCCCGTCGGTGGCCCGCAACCTGGGCGCCTCACACGCCCGAGGTGAGATCCTCTTCTTCGTCGACTCCGATGTCGCGGCCAAACCCGGTGCGGTGGCGAACGCGGTGGCGCTGCTGACCGAACGCCCGCAGATCGGTGCGGTCTGCGGCAACTACGACCCGCAACCGTTGATCCGCGACAGCCTGCTGGAGGAGTACCGCTGCCTGCAGCAGTCCTACTGGCTGATCGCCGACGAGGGACGCATCTACACCCTGTACACCGCGCTGCTGGCCATGCGCGCCGACGTGTTCGCCGAGATCGGGCCCTTCGACCCCCGGCTGCGCGAGACCGAGAACGCCGACTACGGCCTGCGGCTGGCCCGCGCGTACGAGATCTGGCTGACCCCGGCCGTCCGCGGCGTCCACGACCACGACCACGACCTGCGCGTCCTGGTCCGCAAGGTGTTCACCCGCACCATGCTGCACATTCCGATGTTCGCGCGGGCCTCCCGCTTCCCCGGTGGGCTGCGCAGCGGCCCGCGCGCCTGGAGCAGCGTCGCCGCTCTGGTCGTGCTCCTGACCGCGGTGGCGCCGGTGCTGCTCGGGGTGGTCTGGGCGGTGCTTCCCGCGGTCGGGTTCGCCGGCTACCTGCGCCTCGACTGGCCGATGTACCGGTTCGTCGCCGCCCGCCGCGGCCCGGGGTTCGTCGCCTACTTCGTCGCCATGCACTTCCTGCTCAACCTGGTGATCGCCGTCGCGGCCGGCGTCGGTGTGTTCGGCCTGCTGACCTCGAAGACGTTCCGGCGGCTGTACGACAAGCCCGCGGCGGCGCTGTGAACCCCACCCCGCTGGTCTCGGTCATCGTGCCGAGCTACAACTACGCCGCCTCGCTCGAGGTATGCCTGCGGGCCGTGCTCGACCAGACGTACCCGAACATCGAGGTGCTCGTCGTGGACGATCACAGCACCGACGACTCGGCCGCCGTGGCCGGTTCCCTCGGCGTACGCGTGATCGCCCTGCCGGACAACGGTGGCTGCGGTCGGGCCCGCAACGTCGGGGTCGCCAACAGCGCCGGCGAGATCCTGTTCTTCGTTGACGCGGACGTGGCGATGGCCCCCGACGCGGTCGCCGAGGCCGTGGCCGTGCTCACCGCCGAGCCGCAGGTCGGCGCGGTGTGCGGGATCGAGGACCCGGAGCCGCTGCTGCACGACACAGCGGTCGCGCGTTACCGGGGGTTGCAGTACCACCACTGGTCGGCCAGTGGGGAGGGGGAGGTCACTTTCCTCTTCCCGGCCATGTGCGCGATCCGACGGTCCGTATACGACCAGGTCGGCCCCTTCAACCCGGCGCTGAAGCAGACCGAGGAGGTGGACTACGGCTACCGGCTGTCCCGCCGACACCGCCTCCTGCTCACCTCCCGGGTACGCGGCCGGCACGACCACGACCATGAGCTGCTGCCGCTGCTGCGCAAACTGTTCCACCGGGCCCGGCTGCGGATCCCGCTGTACGCCCGGGCCCGGCAGTTCGCCACCGGGTTCGAGACGGCCGCACGGGCGTGGGGGTCGCTGCTGGCGGCGGCCAGCCTGCCCGCGCTGCTGCTCGCCGCCCTGGCCGGGCCGGTGTGGCTGCTCGCCCCCGCCGCCCTGTTCGGCGCCTCGATCACCGTCGACCGCGGGATGTACGCGCTGGTGCTGCGGCGACGTGGGCCACGCTTCCTGCTGTTCTTCGTGGCCGTGCACTTCCTGGTCAACGTCACCATCACCACCGGGGTCGGCGTCGGGGTCCTGCAGTGGCTGACGTCCCGCCCGTTCCGCCGGTTGTACGACAGCACCTTCCCGGCCGAGGCCCCGGCGTGACGGCACCGCCCCACGCCTCCGCCATGACGGTTCCCGCCGTGCCGGTCACGGCAGAAGCCGCGACTAATCCCGCCGTGTCGGTCACGGCCTCCGCCGCGGCGGTGGCCGACGATGAGCCGATGCGGGTGGGGCAGGTCGGGCCGACGGTCGCCGGGGCGCCCACCGATCGGTGGTGGCGGCGCTGGCCGCGCCGGGCCCTGCTCGCGGCCGCGGCGCTGTGGCTGGGCTTCACCACCGCGCACCTGCTGCTCAGCGGCCGACTCTGGTGGTGGCGGTTGGCCGACCTGCTACCGCCGATCGCCTTCCTCACGATCCCGGTGCTGCTCGCGGTGGTCGCGGCCGGGAACCGGCGGGCCCGCCGGCCGGTGGCGTTGCTGTCGCTCGCGGCCCTGCTGCTCGGCGCCGGTCTGACCGGGTTGAACCTGCCGGGCCCGCTACGCCCGGCGCCGCCGGTGCCGGCGGACGCGCTGCGGGTGGTGTCCTGGAACACCGAGTACTGGCATCTGCCGGACCGAGCCACCGAGTTCTACGATCTGCTGCACGCCCAACGCGCGGACGTGTACCTGTTGCAGGAGTACCTCGACGAGGTGGACGGGGAGGTGGTCCGCGCCGACGAACTCGACCAGGTCCGCCGGCAGTTTCCCGGCTACCACCTCGCGGTGGTGGGTGAACTGCTCACCCTCTCCCGGTACCCGATTGTGGCCGCCACGCCGCTGTCCGCCACCGGCCTACCGTCCGCGCCGACCGACTTCACCGACTTCTGGAACCACCAGGTGCTGCGCACCGACCTGCTGATCGACGGCCGGGTGGTGTCCGCCTACAACGCGCACCTGCCGGTGCCGCTCTGGGCCGGCGGTCCGAGCCTGTTCAGCGGCGCCTTCCACGAGGCGATCCGCACCCAGCACGAACGCCGGATACCACAGTTTCGGGCGTTGGCCGCCGACGTGGCGGACAACTCCCACCCGATCCTGGTCGCCGGGGACCTGAACACCTCACCGGCGATGGGCGACACCCACCGGTTCCCCCCGCAGCTGCGCGACGCCGGCTACGCCAGCCGCTCCGCGTACCCCGTCTCCTGGTCCGCCGCGGGCCCGAGCCTGCTGCTGTGGCGGCTGGACTGGGCGCTGGTCTCCGACGACGTCGAGGTACATCGCTACGAGTTCCGGGACCCCGCCGGCCACTCCGACCACCGGCTCCAGTTCCTGTCGATCTCGGTCTGAACCCGGGGAGGAGTGTCATGACCTCGACGACCGGCGCGGCCCGGACGGTGGCACCCGGCGCCGGCAGCATCCCCGACGGAATCGAGCCGCCCGCGCCGACGGTGTCGGTGATCGTGCCCAACTACAACAAGGCCGCCAGCCTCGCCGACTGCCTGCGGTCCATCCAGGAACAGACCCACCCGCCCGTCGAGATCATCGTGGTGGATGACGCGAGCACCGACCGGTCCCGGGAGATCGCGGCCGGATTCGACTGCCAGCTGATCGCACTGCCCACCAACCGGGGCGTCTCGGCCGCCCGCAACGCCGGTGCCGCCACGGCCAGCGGCGACGTGTTGTTCTTTCTCGACTCCGACATCGCCCTCGCCCCGGAGGCGATCACCACCGCGGTGCGAACCCTGCGCGCGCATCCCGACTGCGGCGTCGTGCAGGGCATCTACGATGCCCAGCCGCTGCACGACGGCGGCCCGGTAGAGGTCTACAAGACCCTGTTCGAGCACTACTGGCGCCGGCAGGGCGCCGGGGTGACCGATGCCACGCTGTTCGCGCTGACGGCCATTCCCCGACCGGTGTTCGAGGAGGTCGGCGGCTTCGACGAAACACTGCGCGACGCCGAGGACATCGAGTTCGGCACCCGGCTGCCGGCCCACTACGAGATCCGGATGAGCGCGGACGTCCTCGGCCGGCACGACGACGTGGACCGGTTCTGGCCGTACCTGTCCGAGCACGTGCGCCGCGCCATGGGCTACGGCCGGCTGCTCGCCGCCATGCTGGCCGGGCACCGGCGTGCGGCCACCGGCACCGCGGGCACCCGACCGGACGGGGGCCGGGCCGGGAAAACGGTGGACCGGGCTGCCGTCGCCGCCATGCTCTGTTGCGCCGGGGTGCCGCTGACCCTGCCGCTCGCGGCGGTCGCCGTCGAACTGATCGCCGTCCCCCTGCTGCTGGCGGCCGGTTTCGCCGTGGTCGACCGGGGCCTGCTCGGCTTCGTCCGGCGCCGCAAGGGGCACCTGTTCCTGGCGTACTTCGTCGGTATGCACATGCTCATGCACGCCACCCAGCTCGTCGGGATGGCCGTCGGCGCCGCTGTCGCCACCGTGGACTCCCTCCGCCGACGCGGTGGCACGGCAGGCCGGCAGCCCCCGGACGGTCCGGAACCGTCCGGGAGCGCCGGGGCGAAGTGGCGGCGGCTACTGCACCGGGCCGTCACCGTGCTGTTCGTGGCGCTGTTGGCTGCCGGTCTGGTCACCGTGCTGCGCGGGCAGGACTGGCGCCCCGTCCGGGAACTGGCGGCGAGCCTGGACCTGGCCACGGTCTATCTCACCCTCGGCGCGGCCTTCGCCATCAACTGCGTCGGTCTGGTTTTTGGGGTGCTCTCCTGGCGGGCGCTCTTTGCTGACCTCGGGGCCCGAGTGGACCCGTGGACCGCCTCCCGGATCTTCTTCGTCGGGTTCCTGGTGAAATTCGTACCCGGCCGGTTCGTCGCCCTGCCGGTGCTCCTTCGCCTGGGCAAGGCCGTTGACGTGGGGCCGGTCCGGCTCGCCTCGGTGTTCATGGTGAGCTGGGGCATCGTGGCGTTGACCGGGGTGACCGTCGGACTCGGCGCCGCGCCGGCGGTCGCCGGCACGCAGACGTGGTGGCTGCTCGGGCTGGCGGCGGTGCCGGTGCTCGCGCTGCTGATCCGGCCGGACCTGCTCAACCTGGGCATCCGTACCGCCGCTCGGGTGCTCCGTCGGTCCGCCCCGACGTTCGCCGCGTCCCGGTCGGGGCTGCGGCGGGCCATCGTCACCCAGTCCCTGTCCTGGATCATCTCCGGGCACCACCTGTGGCTGCTCGCCGTGGTCGCGGGTGCGCCACCAGGGCGCGCCTACCTGCTCTGCGTGGCCGGGTTCGCCCTGGCCACCGTGGCCGGGCTGGTGGTGATGGTGGCCCCGGACGGGATCGGAGTCCGGGAGGGGGTGCTCGCCCTGGCCCTGTCGACCGTCCTGCCGCTGCCCCTGGCCGGCACGGTGGTGTTGGCCAGCCGAATCGTCTCCGTGCTCAGCGACGTCGTCGTCGGAGCGGGCGGGCTGCTGCTCGCCCAATACCTACACCGACGTCGACGCCGACCACCGACGGCAACACCGGCCGTGGGGAGAGCCGACCGCCGGACCGTTGCCCGCTGACCCTGGTTACGGGACGCTGCTCGCCCGGTGGCTGTGGGGAACCGGCTAGGCCGGCGGTCAGCCGGACACACCGATCGCGGCCGGCCGGTCGGTGTACGCCTGCTCGGTCTCCACCAGGTGGCCGGCGTAGGCCCGCAGTAGCGCGTGCATGCCGTAGCGGCAACCCGGGCCGCGTTGTACGAGGTGGGCGCGGGCCAGCAGGTCCAGCAGTCGCCACGCCTCCGCGACGGTGGTGCCGAGGATTCTGGCCGCGGCTTGCGGCTCCACGTCCGGGTCGCAGTGCCGGCCGAGTAGCCGGAACGCGCGGGCGGCATCCGCCGGCAGCCGCCGGTAGGACCAGGAGAGCACCGCGCGCACCCCGGTGCGCCGGTCACCACCGGCGTCGAGCAGGTCCAGTCGGTGGCGTTGGTCGGCCAGTTCCTGGACCAGTTGGGCCAGGGGTGTGCCCGGCCGGCTGTCGGTCATCTCGGCCGCCAGTCGCAGCGCCAACGGTAGCCGGGCGCACTGGGTGGCCAGCGCCGCCGTCGCGCCCGGCTCGTCGGTGAGCCGCGGGTCGGTCAACCGACGGATCAGCACCACGGCGTCGTCCTGCGGCAGCACGTCCAACTCGATGCGCCGGGCACCGTGCCGCGCCACCAGGGCGGCGAGTGAGTCTCGGCTGGTCACCAGGACGAAGCAGGACGGCGAGCCCGGTAGCAGCGGACGGATCTGCTCGGCGGATACGGCGTTGTCGAGCAGCACGAGCATCCGCCGACCATCCATGCGGCTGCGGTACGCCGCGGCCCGCTCCTCCGTACCGGGTGGCAGGTCGGTACCGGTGACACCGAGCCCGCGGAGGAACCCGGCGAGGGCCTGCCGCGCCGTCACCGGCGGGTCCGCGTCGTGCCCCCGCAGATCCACATAGAGCTGGCCGTCGGGGAACCAGCCGCGTACCCGGTGGGCCCAGCGTACGGCCAGGGCGGTTTTGCCCACCCCGGCCGTACCGGACACGGTGACGAGGGCGGCCCCAGCCGCACTGGCGGAGGTCGGCCCCGGCCGTGCGGCGAGGAGTCGGTCCAGGTGATGTAGTTCGGCGCCGCGCCCGGTGAAGTCGGGAATGTCGGCGGGCAACTGGGCTGGCACCACGAAAACCTCGCCGGTGGCTTTCGTGGGTGTTGCCGGGACGGTTGCGGGACCCGGTTCGGCTGGTGGCGCCTCGTCGTGCAGCAGCGCGGTGTGCGCGGTGGCCAGCTGCGGTCCTGGCCCCACCCCGAGTTCTTCGGTCAACAACCGCCGCACCTGGTGATACCGGCTGAAGGCACGGGAACGCCGTCCAGCCGCGTGGTAGGCCCGGATCAGGCGGGCCTGGGCTGACTCATCCAAGGGCTGGGCCGCGGCTGCCTCCTCCAACACGGGCAGTGCCTCCCCCGCCCGGCCAGCGGCGATCATCATGTCGCCGTAGCGGTCGAGCGCGGCCTGCCGTTCCGCGGCCAGCGCGACCACCTTGGGGTGGGCGGTCAGCGCCGGGATGTCGGCCAGCGGCGAACCGTTCCACAGCGCGAGGGATTGCCCGAGCAGGTCGGCCGCACCGTTGATCTCGCCCCGGTGGGCAAGGCCGGTCGCCGTGGTGACCTGGTGCCGGAACCGCGCCACGTCGACCGCGGTGGCCGGCACGTGCAGGGCGTAGCCGTCACCGACCTGGCGCAAAATCTGGCTCGGCGCCCGTCGTCGCCGGTCCGGCTCGAGGATGGAGCGCAGGTGTTTGACGTGCGTCTGGATCACATTTCGGGCGGTCGGCGGCGGTAGCCGGTCGGGCCACACCGCCGCCATGATCTCGGCGTGCGACACCGGCTGTCCGCAGACGATCGTCAGCAGTCCCAGCATGGCCCGTTGGGCTGCGGGGCCGAGATTCAGGGGTTCGTGGTCGCGCCAGGCAGAAACCGGGCCGAGGATCTGAATTCGCACAGTCGCCACCGTCTCCAGTTGTGCCGACGTCGCCGCCCGCAACGGTTAACTGTATTTAGCGTTCGCCTAGTTCAAGCTAATCAATGTCGGCGGACACTGCAACGGGCAAGAACGTTGCACCAGCAAATGACATGGCATCCATTGGTACATCTTCATTGCAGCGCTTCCGGGCGACTAGCGGTGTTTTTCCGATACGACCCGGTGGGTGCGCTAACCCCGATGTGCCGTGCCACTTAACCTCGGCGAAACGTTGGATCGAAAAAGATACGTTCATCGCTCGACAAATGGGAAAACGGCCCTTTACTGCCAGGGAAAGCCCCCCCAGTCCCGGATGGGAGCGCTACACCTCGGCAAACGTCGATCTTCGACGCCGCAAGGAAATGCCGGCCAGTTGGACGGGGTGAATGAACCCAGTCGGCCGACGAAGCGCGTCGAATGGTTGAGCCGCCCAACCTCAGCCAGCGTTCATTCACGTCGGTCCGAGGATCCCCCATCCATCGATTGTCGTGGAGGAAGGTAGTCGGTTTTGGTGGTCGGACTGCCTGCCGCTGACGCCTCTCGCTGGATTTCGCACGGCGAATTCCAGCCCCTCGGATGCACGCTGGATCGACGGAGTCGGAAGCCACCCCGGAGCATAATGGTCGGTCGAAATCAGCCCTGCGGTCCACGTCAACAGCTGCCAGGGTCGCGGGCGTGGTTCGTATTCATGCGCCAACCATCAGGGTGGGGCGCCACTGTGAAACCCCGATCAATCGACAGGGCCCGAAAACTGTGCATGCCGTGGGCACACTCGACAGGTGTCTGTATGTTCACTAAGGTGAACGGACATGCACCAGCTTGGGTGAAAGGATGGAGATGACCATGACAGCTCCCATGTCCCTGCCACGACGCGCCACCTCGCGGCTCAACGACCTGCTCATCGCCCCCGGCGCCACCCGAATGGAGCGGTGGCTCAGCTACCTCACCGCGGTCGTCGGTGCCGGTGTCGCCTCAGCCGTCGGCGGCGCCGCGGGCTACCCGCCCCAGGTCGTGGTGGTGCTGGCGGTCCTCGGATTCGACATCTTCGGCGGGGCCGTGGTCAACGCGACCGCATCGGTGTCGCGCCGGTTCCACACTGGCGCGACCGCCGCCCGCCGGCAGGTGATCTTTGTGGCGGCCCACGTCCACCTGCCGGTCCTGGCGCTGATCCTGCCCGCGTACCCGTGGTCGACCGCGATCACGCTCTACGCCGGCACTCTCGCCGCCGCCGTGTTGGTCGCCGCCGCCGCTCCGATGTCCAAACGCCCGTTGGCGTTCGCCGCCGCAGCCGGGCTACTGGTCGCGGCGGTCACGCTCCTGCCCACCCCACCAGCACTCGCCTGGCTGGCGCCGCTGCTGATCCTCAAACTCCTCCTCGGGCACCTGCTGCCCGGCCCCCGGGCGACGTGAGCCCGACACCACGCCAGCGCCGCCGGTCAACCGAGATCAACCACGAGGGGCCGGTGGTCGGAGATCACCGACAGTGGGGTTCGCACGGCCGTCACCGGTGGGAGCCGGTGGTGGGCCTGCCGGTCGGCCAGGACGTGGTCGAGTTGGATGCGGGGCTGCTCCGCCGGATACGTGGGTCGGCAGCCGAGGGGACGCCATCCAGTCAGGAGTCGGGCCGCCCCGGCGGGCAGGTTGAGGTCGCCGAGCAGGATCCGTGGTGCGGGCAGGGCGCGCAACGCGCGGACGGTCTGGCGTAGCTGGCGGGCGTTCCAACCGGGAACGAACGACAGGTGGGTGGTGGCCGCCGTCAACGGACCGAGCGGGGTGCGCAGGACCGCCGCGAGTACGACGCGAGGCTCGTCCCGGAGCAGCACGAGGCCACTGCGGGATCCCGGTACGTAGATCGGCGCCCGGACCGGGGCCGGTTTCAGCCGGATGACCTGCCAGGAGATGACCGGGTGGCGGCTGACCAGGCCGACGCCGTAGCAGGGTTCATCCTGGCCGTCATCGTCGTGGGTCAAAGGGCGGACCCGGCCGCCGGGTTCACCAACGACGGCGGCGGCGAAGCGGTGCTCGTCGGCGGCAAGGGCATCCGCCGCGAGAGCGGTCTGGTCCAGGTTGCCGCTGCGGCCCTGACCCCGGTCGACCTCCTGGAGGGCGAGCACATCGGC
The DNA here is from genome assembly GCF_013416675.1 of Salinispora sp. H7-4. NCBI lineage: Bacteria > Bacillati > Actinomycetota > Actinomycetes > Micromonosporales > Micromonosporaceae > Salinispora > Salinispora sp. H7-4. The sequence goes on along the minus strand of NZ_JABZED010000002.1, from coordinate 15,054 downwards.
GTCAAGAGCGGCGACCGCAGCGGTAAGCCGTGGCGACTCGACCAGCCCGTCGGTGAGCGACCGCCCGTGCAGCAGGTTGAAGGTGGCCAGGCGCACCGGGTCAGCCTAGAGCCGTGGCATGGTGGGCCGGTGGTGAAAATGTTCGTGTGCTCAGTGCTGGTGTTCGTGGCGGTCGGGTCACTCGGCCTGTGGATGCGGCAGCGTCGGGGGCGATGAGGTGAGCGCGGCCACCGGTAGGTGTCCCCGGCGAGGGGCAGCGGTCACCGGCTACGCGGCGCGTAGCGGCCGGCGCGGATCTCCCGCAGGGCGCGGCGGCGGGTCTCCCCGCGCAGCGTGTCCACGTAGAGTCGACCGGCGAGGTGATCGGTCTCGTGTTGCAGAGCGCGGGCGAGGAAGCCGGTGCCGGTGATGGTCAACGGTTGCCCGTACTGGTCCACACCGTGTGCGGTGGCGCGCATGGCGCGCGGGGTCGGGAAGTACCGGCCGGGAATCGACAGGCAGCCCTCATCGTCGTCCTGGCGGTCCTCGCCGAGTTCCAGCGTGGGGTTGATCAGGTGGCCGCGGTGGCCGTCGGCGTCGTAGACGAACACCTGGGCGGAGACGCCGATCTGCGGGGCGGCCACCCCGGCGCGGCCAGGAGCACCGAGCAGCGTGTCCATCAGGTCGGCGACCAGCGCGTGCAGCTCGGCGTCGAAGCTGGTGACCGGTGCGGCAGGAGTGCGAAGCACCGGGTCGCCGATGATCCGGATCGGGCGCATCGTCATGGCCCAGAGACTATCGCCCGGCGCCGGGCGGGATGCCGGCCCACCGAGCAGGGAGGTGCCCCGGCGGCGACCGCCGGGGCACCTCGAGCAGGTCGGTCAGCCGAAGCAGGTGGGTACGGGGTTGGGGCTGCCGGTGCAGTTGGTGGGTCGGTTGTTGATGATGGTGACCTTGCCGAAGACGTTGATCA
>NZ_JABZED010000002.1:6207-14054 GCF_013416675.1 Salinispora sp. H7-4 | reverse complement strand
CGCCGTTGTTGTAGACGCCGCCGGGTTCGTTCTGGGCGAGGTTGTCGGTGACGCGGACGTCGGTGAGGGTGAGGACGGTGGTCTGGTCGGACGGGTCGAAGTAGATGCCGCCGGCGACTTCCCCGGCCTGGTTGCCGGAGACGGTGGTACGGCGCAGGGCCACCACGGGATCGCCACCGATGATGGCGATGCCGCCGCCGTCGCCGGTGGTGGCGGTGTTGTACACGATCTTGCTGCCCTCAACGGTGACACCGAGATCGGTGGTGAGATAGAGCCCGCCACCGGAGGTGGCGGTGTTCTCGGCGACCTTGACGTGCTGGAGCAGGAGGGCCTCGTTGCCGTTGTCGTAGATGCCGCCGCCGAGGCCGCTGGCGGTGTTGCGAACGATGGTGCTGTGGACGATCTCGGAGAGGTTGCCGTCGTTGTCCACACCCCCACCGTTGGTGGCGGTGTTGTCGCTGATCAGCGTGTGGCTGATGGTGGCGGAGCCCTCGTCGTTGGAGAACCCGCCGCCGGTGGTGCCGGAGGTGTTGTGGGTCAGCTTCGACTTGCTGATCGTGAAGGTGCCGTTGTCGCTGGAGACGCCGCCGCCCTCGTCGGTGGCGGTGTTGCGGGTGATGGTGCTCTTGGTGATCGTGACCTTGCTCCGGTCACCGGAGATGCCGCCGCCGTCGCCGTTGTTGCCGAGGGTCATGTTGTCCCGGACGGTCACGCGTTCGAGGGTCAGTCGGGTGCCCTCGCCGGCGAAGATGCCGCCGCCGTCGTCGTTGCCGCCCTCGAGCCTTCCCCCGGCGACGGTGAGGTCTTTGAGGGTGAGGTCACCGCCGGTGACGACCTCGAAGATGCGGAAGTTGTCGGCGGCGGCGGCCCGGACGATGGTGGCGCCCTGGCCGTGGATCGTGATGGGCTGGAAGACCGGGGGTAGTCCGTTGTCGTCCTGGTTGACGGTGAGGGTGTAGGTGCACTTCTCGGCCAGGCGGAGCGTGCCGCCGCCGGCCTGGTTCGCCGCGGTGATCGCGGCGATCAACGCGTTGGGGTCGCAGGGCACCGGAGTGCCCTTGGCTTTCCCGCCACCGTGCGCACCGCGCTTCCAACCCGGGTTGCCGGCAGCGCTCTTGTCACCCCCCTGGTCAGGGTGTGCGGAGCCGCTTCGGTGCTGCTCCGGGCCGCCCTTGCCGGGGGCGCTGCCGCCGTCGCTCCCGAGGAGGGAGGCTCGGGCGAACGCCCCTGGCGCCTGGGCGAGGCTCATGGATCCGGTGGCGGCCACGGTCGCGAAGCCGGCGAGAGTCACTACCCCCAGCGTCGTCGCGGTCCGGGTGAGGCGCCGCCGACGGGGCCTTTCCGCTGGCCGTGCTTGGTCCGGCATCGTGCTCTACCTTCGTGTCGGTCGGTCCGCGCTCCTGGTGAAGCGGTGGGGCGGCCGTCCCAGCCGCACAAGCAGTTAAAGGCCACCAAACCGAATGATGAGGTCGTTTCACCGCAAAATCCCTCATATAGGCACGAGTACCTCATCACACACCGCGCCGTAGCCGACGACCGGTGGCCTTTTCGCCCCTGGCATGGGTACAGGGTCCAGGGGTATGACCGGAAGATGAGGGCAAGCTTCCGGCTCGGCCGGATCGTGGGCGTACCAGTCGGGGTCAACTGGAGCGTCCTGGTCATCTTCCTGGTGATCGCCTGGGCGCTCACCGCCAACCAGTTCCCCCGCACCTACCCGGACCAGCCGGGAATCGCGTACCTGCTCGCCGGCCTCGCCGCCGCCGTGGTCTTCTTCCTCGGCCTGCTCGCCCACGAGGTCTCACACGCGGTCGTCGCCAAGCGCAACGGGCTCGAGGTCGGCGGCATCACGCTGTGGCTCTTCGGCGGTGTCGCCGAACTGAAGGGCGAGGCGCCGAACCCGGGCGCCGAGCTGCGCATCGCCGGAATCGGGCCGCTGGTGAGCCTGCTGATCGGCGTCTTCTTCGGCGCCATCGCGGCGGGAGTGGCGATGACCGGGTACGACGGGCTGTGGCTCGGCGCGCTGGCCTGGCTCGCCGGCATCAACGTGCTGCTGGCCGTCTTCAACGTGCTGCCCGCCGCCCCGCTGGACGGCGGGCGGCTGTTACGGGCGGCGATCTGGAAGGCCACCGGGGACCGGACCAAGGCCTCGGTGGTGGCCGCCCGGGCCGGCTGGGTCCTCGGGGCGATCCTGATCGGCCTGGGATTCTGGCAGTTCTTCGCCGGCGGCGGGTTCGGCGGCCTGTGGCTGATCCTGATCGGTTGGTTCCTGATCGGCGCCGCGACGATGGAGCAGCGGCAGGCCCGGATGGGCAGCGCCCTGAGCGGTATCCGAGTCGCCGAGGTGATGACCCCGGAGCCACAGACCGCCGCCGGCGACATGACCGTGGCCGACTTCATCGAGCACTACCTCTTCGCTTACCGGTACTCAACGCTGCCGCTGGTCGCCGGCGACCGACCGGTCGGGCTGATCACCCTCGACCGAATCCGGCGGGTACCGGCCGATCGGCGGTCCACCACCACCCTTGCCGAGGTCGCCTGCCGCACCGACGAGTTGGTGCTCGCCGCCCCGGATGAGTCACTCAACGAGCTCCTGCCCCGGCTCACCGACTGCGCCGACGGGCGGGCGCTCGTGGTGGAGGACGGGCGGCTGGTCGGGATCGTGTCGCCCAGCGACATCAGCCGGGCGGCGCAGCGCGGCAGCATGCGGGAGCAGTTGGCCGGGCAACCGGGTTCCTGACGGAGGCGGTTACCGCCGACCAGGCCGGGAACTCCCGGACGATGAGCAGCCACCATGTTCCGGCGCCACCGACCACGCCCGGTCCCCAGCCCACCCCGACACCGCCGCCGGTGCCGACCCCGGTGCCGCACCCCGGGCCACCGCCGCGCTCCGGGCTCCTCAGACGTACGGCCCGGTGGTGTAGGCCCGCTTGAGCGCGGCCAGTCCGGTGTCCTTCGGCACCAGCCAACCCCAGCCGGAGTTGAAGTAGTTCGTCCGCGCGATCCGGGGCCCGCCCTCGGCGTTGAGCGCGGCGACGGCGACCGGTACGGTCCCGATCCACGCCGCCTGGTCGGGAAGCTCAGCCGACCGGACCCCCCACTCCGCGATCAGGACCGGGCGGGAGAGGGCGACCGGGCCGAGGTCGGCGACCGCCCAGTCCTTGGTACGGCGAAACCGGGCCAGCGCGGTGTGCGTGGCGCTGGTGGCGTAGACGTTCCACTGCAGGAAGTCGAGCTTCGCCATCAGCGCCTCCGGGTGGGTCCGCTGATAGCAGGCCCGGTCGAAGCCGCCCGCCCCCACCGAGAAGGTGGTGCCGGTGGGTAGGCCGCGGGCCTTGAACCAGGTCACGATGTACGTCAACGCCGCCACCGCCCGGGCGTCGGACTCCGCCCAGGTGTACGCCGCACCCGCCTCCCTGGTGCCGAACTCGTGGTCGGTGTCCAGCTCCGAGGCGAGTTGGAGGTTCATCCCGACGCCCATCTCCTGATATTGCGCCAGCGCTCGCGCGAACAGCCCGTCGCACTGCCCGGAGAGCACCTGGCCGTACCCGTAGGCCCGGGGCCAGGTCGCCCCCGGCCGCTGCTGGATGGTCATCGCCGGGGCCGGGACCGTGTACGTCCGGCCGTTGACCCGGAACGTCTGCTCCCCGGCGTGCGGGGCGCCGTAGTGCTTCAGCTCCAGCACCATATTGATCTTCATTCCGGCTGCACCGAGCTCCGTCAACCAGGGCTTGTTCCAGCCCGGGAAGAGGTAGCCGTCGGCGAAGCTGCGGTACTGGGTCAGGGACCGGATGTTCCCGCCCGCCAGGTCCGCCACCGGATTTCCGTTGCCGGAGAGGTAGTAGCCGCCCAGGACGGGCGAGCTGACCTGGTAGTCGGCGGTGGTGGTGGCGGTGCGCCCGCCGGAGTCGCGCACCGTGACAGTGACCCGGGGCATCACGCCACCGCCCGGTAGTCGGCCACCGCGCCGTTGTCCGACAGCTTCGTCCAGGCGCGGCCGGAGTCATCGGTGACGGTGAGGGTGGGCGGGTCGACGACCACGGTGACCTGCGCGGGCGCACTGCTGCGGCCCCACACGTCGGTGACCACCACGGTGACGGTCACTGGCCGGGTGTCGGCGTCGCGGTAGGTAACCGTCATGATCATCTCGTCACCAGGGGCGTAGACCGCCGCGTTCAGGGCGACGGTCACGGTGGGAGTAGCCATCGGTTGGCTCCTTCCAAAGCGTGGGTGGGGCGGGCCGACGGCGCGGGGGGCGGCGTCAGCGACGACGCGCGCGCCGGGCTCGGTGGCGGCGGTGCCGACCGGGACGCTGCTGGTCCCGCCAGGCCCGAGGATCGGGATGTGGCCCGCCATCCACGCCTCTCACCTGCTATAACAGTGCGTCGGTGCGGCGCCCGACGTCCTGTCCGTTAGCCGATCAGCCGACTGTCGCGCACCTGCTTGACCCCTCCCCCGACCGCCCATGGCACCCCGTTGCCGTTCACAGTCCGTGTCGACGCTCGCCCGCCACCAGCTCGGCGACCCGCGCCTCGGACCTGCCCGAGAACGGGTGCCGCAGGGCGGCGACCGCCCGGCGGGTCTCCGCAGCGATCAGGTCAGCGTTGATCGCGGCCCCGGCGACAGCGCCGCCAGCTGCGGCGGCGCCCACCTGGGCCGCCAGGTCGGTGACGTTGCCCGCCGCCCAGACCCCCGCCACCTCGGTGCGCCCGGTCGGATCGGCCGGGATGTGCTCGCCGAGCCCACTCGGGTGCTCGACCGCCCGCAGCCCGAGCCCGGCCAGGAACCCGGCCCGCGCCACCATCCGCGGCCCAACCCCCAGGGCGGTCCGCGGTACGACCGTGCCGTCGGCGAGCCGCACCCCGACGAGTCGATCATCGGCGACCTCCAGAGCCGCCACCGTACCGGTGACCACCCGTACACCCCGGGCTTCCAGTTGCTCCGCCTCCTCCTCGTCGGGTCCGGCGGACATGTGGGTGAAGTAGCTGATGTCGGCGCTGAGCTGGCGGAAGAGCAGGGCCTGGTGTACCGATCGCGGACCGGTGGCGAGCACGCCGATGGCCTGGTCCCGCACCTCCCAGCCGTGGCAGTACGGGCAGTGGAGAACGTCTCGGCCCCAGCGTTCGCGCAGCCCGGGAATGCTCGGTAGGAGGTCGACCAGTCCCGTGGTGACCAGCAGCCGGCGGGCCCGTACCGACCGGCCGTCGGCCACGGTCACGACGAAGCCTTCCCCGTCCCGGACAGCGGTCGCGATCTCGGCGTCCACCACATGGCCGCCGTAACCGCGCAGTTCGGCCCGGCCGCGCTCGAGTAGCTCGGCCGGCGGCATCTCCTCGCGGCCCAACAGCCCGTGCACTCCCTTGGCCGGGGCGTTGCGTGGGGCGCCCGAGTCGAGAACCACCACCGATCGACGTGACCGGGCGAGCATCACCGCCCCGTTCAGGCCAGCGGCACCGCCACCGGCCACCACCACGTCGTAACTCCGCTCCAGCTGATCGGTCATTCTGACCACCTCCTGCGGCCACGGTGCCCCCAGCCTGCAGCGACAGCAAACCCCGTTGCTGATATGGCAAACTCTTGGCCATGGACGGTGACCTGAACCAGGCTCTCGACGCGGTCGGCCCCCGACTGCGTGCCCTGCGCCGCCAACGCGGCACCACCCTGACCGACCTCTCGGCAGAGACCGGCGTTTCGGTGAGCACCCTCTCCCGGCTCGAATCGGGCACCCGCCGGCCAACCCTCGAGCTGCTCCTCCCCCTCGCCCGCGCCCACGGCGTCACCCTCGACGAACTCGTCGGGGCACCGCCCACCGGTGACCCCCGCATCCACCTGCGCCCGGTCACCCGCCACGGCATGACCGTGCTGCCGCTGACCCGACGGGTCAGCGGCATCCAGGCCTTCAAGTTGATCATCCCGATCAGCAAGCGGGAGCCAGACCTCAAGACCCACGACGGGTACGAGTGGCTCTATGTCCTCAACGGGCGACTACGACTCCTGCTCGGCGAGCACGATCTCGTGCTGGCACCCGGCGAGGCGGCCGAGTTCGACACCCGGGTCCCGCACTGGTTCGGCGTCGCCGAGGATCAGCCGGTCGAAATCCTCAGCCTCTTCGGCCAACAGGGAGAGCGTGCCCACCTCCGCGCCCGACCCAAGGCCCGCCCAGCTTGTGAGTGAGCCGACCGGCCCACTCACGCCAATCGGGCCCTCGCCCTGACCTGGCCGATGAGCCCCCGACCACACCCGACAGTGATCGACGGCGATGGGTACTGTGCGATTGGCCCCCGGCAGTAGGGGTATAACGGACCAGGTAGGTCTGCCGCCGCCCAGCGACCCGACGAGGAGACGCCCACATGTCACCGCACGCCAGCAACCAACCGGTCAAGGCCTCCGGCACCTACCGCATCGGTGGCGACCTCCCGGTCGACCGACTCGGGTACGGATCCATGCAGCTCGCCGGCCCGGGAGTCTGGGATATGCCGGACGATCCGGCGAAGGCGGTCCGGGTACTCCGCCGCGCCGTCGAGCTCGGGGTGACGTTCATCGACACCGCCGACTCGTACGGGCCGTTCGTCTGCGAGATCCTGATCAAGGAGGCGCTACACCCGTACGCCGATGATCTGGTCATCGCGAGCAAGGCAGGGCTGGTCCGGGGCGGGCCGAACGACTGGAAGCCGCTCGGGCTCCCGAGGTACCTGCGGCAGCAGTGCGAGATGAGCCTTCGCTACCTCAAGCTGGACTGCATTCCGCTGTACCAGCTGCACCGCATCGACCCGGAGGTGCCCCTCGAGGACCAGCTCGGCGAGTTGGTCCGGCTTCAGCAGGAGGGCAAGATCCGGCACATCGGCCTCTCCGAGGTGACCGTCGAGCAGATCGAGGCCGCCCGCGAGATCACCCCGATCGCCACCGTGCAGAACCTCTACAACGTGAGCAAGCGGGACGCCGAGCCGGTGCTGGAGTACTGCGAGCGCAACGACCTTGGGTTTATCCCCTGGTACCCGATCGCCACCGGTGACCTCGCCCGCCCCGGCGGCCCGCTGGAAGCGATGAGCGCCGAGTACGGCGCGACGCCCGTGCAGCTCGCCCTGGCGTGGCTGCTGCGCCGCTCGCCGGTCATGCTGCCGATTCCTGGCACCTCGTCGATTGCGCACCTGGAGGAGAACCTCGCCGGCGCTGAGGTGGAGCTCACTGACGACCGGTTCGAGGCGCTGACCCAGGCCGCCTAACCCTAACCATGACGAGAACTACTGGATAGGCACTTTTGCCCGATTTAGGCAACTTTTTCGGGTTCATGTTCATTCGGGGTTCGTGTCGGTTTAGCGTGCGGGTGGCTGCTACCGCCCGCACGGTAGCCGAGGACGACACCGACCCGGCCTGCCCCGGGGCTGGCGCCTCCTCGCCACTCACGGGGGAAGGACACCGGCACCGCGATGAACCAGCAGGACCACATCCACGAACCCGAACCGGGCCGCCCCGGCGGACACGAGACGAGGTCACCGCGGCGCTGGTGGGCCGTCGGCCTCGCCGGCGTTACCGGACTCGCCCTCACCACCGTCGGCATCGCCGCCACTCCGGCCGCCGACGCCATTGGACGCGCCCTCACCACCGACAACCACACCGGCAACCCCCACCCGCCCAACAGCGACAACCGCGGCGGCTACCAGGGCCAACATGACGACAAGAGCACAGGCAAGGGCGAGAAGGAGAAGAAGCCGCCGGGCACACCCGTGCCCTGCGACGCCGACGCCCTCATCGCCGCGATCACCCTCGCCAACGCCCGCGGCGGCGCCACCCTCGACCTCGCCAGCAAGTGCACCTACCTACTCACCGCCATCATCGACGACGCCGGCCTC
>NZ_JABZED010000002.1:0-6170 GCF_013416675.1 Salinispora sp. H7-4 | reverse complement strand
CCCCGCCATCACCACCCCCATCACCCTCAACGGCGGCAAACACACCACCATCGAACGCGCCGCCGCCGTCGAACAGTTCAGAATCCTCACCGTCGACGTCGGCGGCGACCTCACCCTCAACCACCTCACCATCACCGGCGGCCAGACCGACGGTGACGGCGGCGGAATCCTCGTCAACACCGGCGGCGCACTCACCACCAACCACAGCACCATCACCCGCAACATCGCCGCCACCGCAGGAGGCGGCATCGGCAACAACGGCACCACGACCGTCACACACTCCACCATCAGCCGAAACACCGCCAGCGACAGCGGCGGCGGAATCCACAGTCTCGGCCTCCTGAAAGTCGAGGAGTCCAAAATCGATGCAAACATCGCCAACGCTGGCGGCGGCATCTTTGAATCCGGCAGCACCGTCACCGTCAAGGGCGGCAGCATCTCCGGCAACCAGGCAGGTACCACTGGAGGGTTGTTCGTATTCGGTGCCAACGGTGTGGTGACCGGCACCAAAATCACCGGAAACACCAGCTCCGGCAGTGGTGCCGGGGTCCGGGTTGACAACACCGCCCAGCTGACAATGCGGTACGTCAACGTGTCGGACAATACATCGGACATCTCCGGAGGCGGGTTGTTTGTCGCAGAGGGGGACAACTTCGCCGTGGTCGAGGACAGCCTCCTCAAGAACAACACCGCCACGTTCACTGGCGGAGGCATCTTCAACAGCGGGGAAACGGTGTTGCGCCGGACAAAGGTCATCGGCAACCAGGCCGATGTGGGCGGCGGCATCCAAAACTTCGGGACGATCAGTCTGTTCACCACGAAGGTGCTCAAAAACATCGCCATCACCACCGGTGGCGGCATCCTCAACAGCGGCGGAACGGTGAACCTGAACACCGCCACCGGCACCGTCGTCATCAAGAACCGGCCCAACAACTGCGTCAACGTTCCCGGCTGCGCGGGCTAACCCCGCGCCCGACCGTCACGAGGGGTTCCGTCCCAGCCGCTGTTGGCGGCAGGGCGGAACCCCTCGCCCTCCTCCCCGACGCATCGGCCGCGGTCAGGTGGCCTGTACAAGCTGAATCAGATTGCCGCAGGTGTCGTCGAGGACCGCCGTGGTGACAGCACCCATCTGCAGGGGCTCCTGGGTGAATCGGACCCCCAAGCCACGAAGGCGTTCAACTTCTGCGCGGACGTCCTCGACGGCGAAAGACGTAGCCGGAATCCCATCATTGACCAAGGCCTCCTTCCACGGCGTGGCCGCGGGATGGGCATCTGGCTCGAGCAGCAGCTCGCAGCCGCCGGGGTCTTCCGGCGAGACGACAGTGAGCCAGCGGTAGTCGCCGAGCGGAACTTCCGTCTTCCTCACGAATCCCAGCACCTCGGTATAGAACCGCAGTGCCGCCTCCTGGTCGTGCACCAGAACGCTGGTGAGGTGGATGCGCATCAGCTCTCCTTCGCTTCTCGGTTGCGCCATCGGTCGGTAAGGCGCTCCAAGGGTTCGGTGTTGAGGTGGTGAAACTTGTAACGACCCGCCCGGCGGCTGGCGACCAGGCCGGCCCTGGTCAGCACCTCCAGGTGCTGTGAGATCGCCTGACGGGACGAACCGAGCTGGTGCTTCATGGCCAGTCGCGAGCAGATCTCGAACAACGTCTGGCCGTCCCGCTCCGCCAGCTCGTCGAGGATCTTCCGGCGGGTCGGGTCGGCCAGCGCCTTGAAGACGTCGCCCGCTTCAGCCGGATGGCCTTTGTCTGCGCCAGTGTCACTCACCCGGCAATAATAGGCAAGCAGTTACTTGCCTATCAAGCCGCCACCCGGCCCGCCAGCCGCCGTCCCACGACCCATCCGGCGGGCACCGCGCGATCGTTCTGGGGGTGTGACTGATCGCGCGGTGCCCTTACGTCAAGCTGGGTCAGGACACCTTCGTGAGAGTGGCGTGCATGAACGGAACCCAATTGCCGTCCGGCAGCGGGAAGTCGCAGTCGTAGCTGATGGAGCCGTCCTCGTTGAGCTTGCGGACGTACCTCGCCGGGCCGACCAGGACGAGCTTGTCGTCCTCGAACCCGCCGATGTAGTGACTCTGCTGCTCGTTGTACGGCCCGAAGCTGCTGAAGTAGTGCGACCGGAACTTCTGGGTCTCCGGGGCGAAGTCGAAGAACTCGTACCCGACGTCCGGCATCTTGCCCCCCGGCCCCATGTCGATGACGCAGTTCCACCGGTGGACGAGGAAGAAGCCGCCCTCCAGCCACTCGAAGGTCTCGGTGCCCGACAGCTCGGCCGGCGGGCCCATGGGACCGGCCTCGGTCTTGCCGCTGAGCTTCCAGGTGCCCACGAGGTAGTCCAAGCGCCGTAGCGCCGGGTCCGGCTGCGGCGGCATCTGCTGCTCGTTCTCAGACATGATCACTCCTTGACATCTACCAGTACGGATGGTCCATGGCACGGCACCGGCGTGATCGCGAGATCGGGCCGGTGCCGGGTGCACCTGCCACGTCTCTTATGACGTCGGCGCCGCCGGCAACTCATCGGTTTCGGAGGCGATCGTGAAAGGAACGGCCATCCACCCGGCTGATGGGCGGTCGGTGGACTGGGTGAGCTCGCGTCGGCACCCGGGCCCTGCCGCGGGATAGGGTGCCGCGTATATGTGGTCCGCAGTGGAGGAAGAGGGACAGATGGCGACCGTTGGTGCAGACGCGTCACAGCCCGACGCAGAGCGGTCCACCGCCATCCTCGACGACGAAGACGACTTCGCGGCACTCGTCGAGAGGCATCGACGCGAGTTGCACGTCCACTGCTACCGCATGCTGGGGTCGTTCGAGGACGCCGAGGACCTGGTCCAGGAGACCTACCTTCGGGCCTGGCGCAAACGTGAGACGTTCGAGGGACGCTCCAGCGTCCGGGCATGGCTCTACCGCATCGCCACCAACGTCTGCCTCGACTTCCTCCGACGCAACGCCCGCACACCAGCTCCGTACCGCCAGCCGGCCCTGGGCGCCGGACCGTCCACTCCCCCGCCTCCGACCGACGAGGTTCCCTGGCTGCAGCCCTTCCCCGACCACCTGCTTGAACCCGTCGCCCCGGCCGAACGGCAGCCCGACTCTCAGATCATGGCGCGAGAGACGATCGAACTCGCCTTCCTCGTGGCGATTCAACACCTACCCCCGCAGCAGCGGGCGGTGCTGATCCTGCGCGACGTCCTCAACTGGCCCGCCATCGAGGCCGCCGCGATGCTGGACATCAGCGTCGCGTCCGCCAACAGCGCACTGCAACGCGCACGGGCCACGCTGAAGGACCGCCTACCCCCTCGGCCCAGCGACTGGGGCCCCGCGGCGGACCCGGCAGCGGCCGAACGCACCCTCGTACAGCGCTGCATCGAGACGCTCGAGAACGCCGACGCCGAGAACTTCGCGAAATTGCTCCGCGAAGACGTGCGGGTCACGATGCCACCGGACCCGCTCTGGTTCGTCGGCCGAGACGTCTTCGTCGCAGGTCTCGTCGCACAGTTCGATCCGGCCTCGCCGGCCTACTTCGGGTCATGGCGAGCCCTGCCGGCACACGCCAACGGACAACCGGCCATCGCCGGCTACGTACGTCGTCCCGGCGAGTCGATCTACCGTCCGCAGGTGCTCAACGTCTTCCGAATCGAGGAAGGCATGATCGCCGAGATCACCGCCTTCTCCCCCGAGGTCTTCGCCTCCTTCAACCTGCCCGAGTCGCTCTGAACCACCGAAAGGGGCACCCCGCACCGGCGGGATGCCCCTCGCGGCAAGTCGATGCGGTCGGTCGCCCCGGCCTGGTTTCAGTGCGCCTGCGCCACACCCAGCCAACGTTCGCGGTTGTCGCAGGTGATAGCGCGTCCGTCCGGCGGAAGACCGCGGGTGAACGCCAGGGCGCCGAATGCTCCAGAAGCCCCAGTTCAGGAGCTATTTCTGATGGTGGGGCGGGCGGGACTTGAACCCGCGACCGAGAGATTACGAGGAAGCCCCCGTCACCGTTGCTCGTGATCACTGATCAACCGGAACGAGTTTAGTCGTATCCATAGTAGACAAATGGCATCGACGATGGGTTTGGGACGTCCGTTGAGGTTTTGAATGTCCGCTACTTTGGAGCGGACAGCTCGCACCTGTTCAGAACCACCATCCGTGGTAGGGCGTACGCGCCCGCAACGCGCCCGAGGTGACCACACCGCCGGATGACGCCGTGACGTGCAGGCGAGGAGTACCGTCGATGCTGGCAGCCCGCCCAGGTAAAGGCCGGCGGCCCGCCACCCAGTCCTTTACCTGGGAGTCATCATGAGTGACCTGTCGTTTTCCGAACGGATGCGCCAGCTGCGCCAGGCTCGGGGGATTTCCTTACGCGGCCTGGCCAGGTGCACCTTCTACGGAAAGACGTACCTGCACGAACTGGAAACCGGCGTGAAGCCACCCACCAAAGCCGCCGCCCAACGTGTTGACGACGCGCTCGGCGCGGAAGGGGAACTCGTGGCCCTTACCGCCGCTGGGCCCTCTATCGGACGTCGCGGGTTTGTAATCGCGACTGGCCTTGCTGCTGCCCTTCCCCATACCCTGCTTGTACATGGCCGGCGAGTCGGCGCCACCACGCCTGGGCAGATTGCCGAACGGACCGCTCGTCTCCGACGCTTGGACAACTACCTCGGTGGTGCCGACACCCACGACCTGTACGCCTCCGAAGTTCATTCCACGACCCAACTCATCAAAGACGGCTCCTACAGCGAAGCCACGGGCCAGCAACTCCTAGCGGTCCTCGCAGAACAAGCCCAACTTGCCGGCTGGGCGGCGTTCGACGCCGGTCGGCACTCCGATGCCGACCGGCTGTATCGCGCCAGCCTCGCTGCCGCCCGAGACGCAGACAACCCGCCGCTCACCGGCAACGCACTGGCGTTCCTGGCATATCAGCAACTAGACCTCGGCAAACCTGCCGCCGCCGCGACGGCTGCCGCCAGCTGCGCCGAGGCAAGCACGGCAACACCCGGAGTGCGGGCACTACTGAATCTGCGCGCCGGATGGGCATATGCCGTTACTGGTGATGCGGCCCTAACTCAGCAGCATCTGGACCAGGGCACCGCCTATCTCGCGGAACGTGACGACCGGCCAGAACCGGACTGGGTGTGGTGGGTCGACCGGGTCGAGGACGACATCATGGCCGGACGATGCTGGACAGTGTTGAACCGGCCTCTGCGGGCCATCCCCGTGCGCGAACGAGCCTTGGCAGGGTTCGACGACACGCAGGCCCGCGACAAGTCCCTGTATCTGTCGTGGCTGGCCGACGCCTACCTCGACGCCAACGAGGTGGAGCAAGCGTGCGCAACGGCCTCAGCCGTGGCCCGGCTCGCCGCTGGCGTGGGCTCAATCCGGCCAGGACAACGACTACATGAGATCCTCGGCCGCCTGGAGCCACACGCCGCGCTGCCCTGCGTCGCCGAGTTGCGCTCGCTGGCTTCCGAGATGCCTACGCACCATCGACTGTCCTCGCCACCCAATTCAGGTAGCCGGTAGCCCCCGCCACCACGGGCACCGCTGTCACCTGCGGGTCTGTCCACGGGTGCGCCTGATGTAGACACGCCTCCAAGTCGGAATAGCGGGCTAGGGTGGTATACAGCAGCACCTGCCACTCCTCACCCACACCTTGCTCGCCAAGGTGCCAGAACACCGATGTCACCGGCCCGACAATCTGGGCACCAGCCGCGAGGCGTCGACTCACGGCCTGTTGGGCGAGTTCCACCGCGACATCTCGGGACGGCGCGGCCGTCGATACCTGCACGTAGTCGCTCACCTGGCACACCCTAGCCGCAAGGTGTCCGCGGACAGCACGGACTAGCAGCGGACAACTCTTCCCTCGACTGCGACTGCGCAATACGGAAAGGGTGGGAACGGCGGCAACGTAACCGGGCAACAGCGCGGGGTCAGTGCGTCGCCGTGACATCCCTATGGGAGGCAGCGCATGCGCACATGGTTGTCCAAGTTACGTTTCGCGGTCCCAGGACGTTCCCGCCGGCACGAACGGCTGGACGCGGTCGGCCCCGGTACGCGGCGCGGGGGGCTTGACCCCTGATCCTGGACACGGGTTTATGCGGCCAGGGGCAGCGTAGCTGCTGCTGGCCGGGTGGTCTTCTCGTAGGTGATCGGGGATTGCTGTCCGAGCCGGGAGTGGCGTCG
>NZ_JABZED010000001.1:0-3256 GCF_013416675.1 Salinispora sp. H7-4 | reverse complement strand
GGGGGTGGGCGTCGGGTGGATTTGCCGACGTATGCCTTCCAACACCAGCACTACTGGCTGCACGACACCGGAGCCGACAAGGACGTCACCACTGCCAACTGGCGATACCGGGTAGTGTGGCGGGCCTCCAACGTGCCCACCGGGCGGCAGCTGACCGGTGACTGGTGGGTCGTCACACCACGCGCACTCGCTGACGATCCCCGGGCCGCCGCCGTGGCCGACGCACTCACCGCACGCGGCGCGACCGTCGTCCGGCTCACCGACACCGCGCCAGCCGACCGCGACACCCCCGCCGGAGTCGTGTCCCTGCTCGGCCTCGATGACACCGCGGACACCCACGATGCCGGTCTCTCCACCGGAGTCACCAGCACCGTACGCCTGGTGCGCGCCCTCGCCGCCGCCGACTTCACCGGCCGGCTCTGGTGCCTCACCACCGGCGCCGTCGCCGTTGACCCGTACGAGGATCTGCCGCACGCCGCGCAGGCCGGGCTCTGGGGGCTCGGCACCGTGTTGTCCCTCGACTACCCGGGCTGGTGGGGCGGCCTGGCCGACCTACCCGCCGACTGGACGCCCGACACCCTCGACCGGCTCGTTGACGTGCTCACCGACGGCGGCGAGGACCAGATCGCCCTGCGTACCGGTGGGGTGCTGGCTCGACGGATGGTCCGCTGGCCGGTTGCCGGCACCCCGGACCGGCGGTGGCGATCCACCGGCACCGTCCTGGTCACCGGCGGCACCGGTGGCATCGGCGCGCACCTCAGCGAGTGGCTACTCGACCAGGGTGCCGACCGGGTCGTCCTGGCCAGCCGACGCGGGCCGGCGGCGCCCGGCGCCGCCGACCTCGCCGCCCGCCTGCCCGGCGTCCAGGTCGTCGCCTGCGACGTGACCGACCGTGAGGCGGTTGCCACGCTTCTCGACGGGATCGGCGACGACCTGACCGCTGTCTTTCACGCCGCCGGGGTGTTGGGCGAAGCCACCCCGCTCGGCGAGACCGACCTCGACGCCTTCGCCGACGTGTGCCGGGCCAAGGTGCTCGGCGCGACCCACCTCGACGAGTTGCTCGCCGACCGGCCGCTCGACGCGTTCGTCCTCTTCGCCTCCGGCGCGGCCGTCTGGGGCAGCGCCGGACAGGCCGCGTACGGCACCGGCAACGCCTGGCTCGAGGCCCTCGCCCACCAGCGCCGTCACCAGGGTCGTGCCGCCACCTCCATCGCCTGGGGGACCTGGGGTGGCGGTGGCATGGTTGATGACCAGGCCACCGAACAGCTGCTGCGCCAGGGCACCCCACCGATGGAGCCACGACTCGCCCTCGCGGCGTTGCGGCAGGTCCTCGACCACGACGAGAGCCACCTCGTGGTCACCGACATCGACTGGGCCCGGTTCGCTCCGATCTATACCGTAGCCCGGCCCCGACCGCTGCTCGCCGCGCTCCCCGAGGCCGACCAGAGCACGGTGGCCGCCGCGCCGGTTCAGCCGCGGGATGCCTCCGTGCTGGCCGATCTGCCCGAAGCCGACCAGCTGCCGCACCTACTGGACATCGTCCGCACCCACGTCGCGGCCGTCCTCGGGTACGACGTCTCCGCCACCGTTGACGTCCAGCGGCCGTTCCGGGAACTCGGCTTCGACTCGCTGACCGCGGTGGAGCTGCGCAACGCGGTCGGCGAGGCAGTCGGGCTGCGCCTGCCCGCCACCATGGTCTACGACCACCCCACCCCTGCGGTGTTGGCCCGCCACCTGTACGACGAACTCGTCAGCACCGCCGCCGCACCCACCGTCCCATCGACTACCGCCGGACTCGCTCCAGACGAGCCGATCGCCATCGTCGGCATGGGCTGCCGCTATCCGGGCGGCGTCCAGTCCCCTGAAGACCTGTGGCAGCTCGTCGCCACCGGCACCGACGCGATCAGCGCCTTCCCCGTTGACCGGGGCTGGGACGCCGACGCGCTCTTCGACGCCGACCCGGATCAGCCGGGCAGCAGCTACGTGCGCTCCGGCGGCTTCGTCTACGACGCGGGCGGGTTCGACGCCGAGTTCTTCGGCATCTCGCCCCGCGAGGCGCTGGCCATGGACCCGCAGCAGCGGCTCATGCTCGAAGTCACCTGGGAGGCGTGTGAGCACGCCGGGATGAACCCCGAGGCGTTGCGCGGCGATCCGGTCGGCGTCTTCGTTGGCTCCGGCGCCCAGGACTATGGTGACCTGCTCGGTCTCGCCCCCGCCCAGTCCGAGGCGTACCTGAGTACCGGAAGCTCCGCGTCGGTGATCTCCGGCCGGATTTCGTACGCCTTCGGCTTCGAGGGGCCGTCGATGACGATCGACACCGCCTGCTCCTCGTCCCTCGTCGCCCTGCACCTCGCCAGCCAGGCGCTGCGCGCCGGGGAGTGCACCACCGCGATCGCCGGCGGGGTGTTGGTGATGGCGAATCCCACCCCGTTCGTGGCGTTCAGCCGGCAGCGGGGGTTGGCCCCGGATGGCCGCTGCAAGTCGTTCTCCGACAATGCCGATGGCACCGGTTGGTCTGAGGGTGTTGGTGTGTTGGTGTTGGAGCGGTTGTCGGATGCTCGTCGTAATGGTCATCGGGTGTTGGGGGTGGTGCGGGGTTCGGCGGTGAATCAGGATGGTGCGTCGAATGGGTTGACGGCTCCGAATGGTCCGGCGCAGCAGCGGGTGATTCGTGCTGCGTTGGCGAATGCGCGGCTTTCTGCTTCTGATGTGGATGTGGTGGAGGCGCATGGTACGGGTACGACGTTGGGTGATCCGATTGAGGCGCAGGCGATTCTTGCGACGTATGGTCAGGGTCGGGATCAGTCGTTGTGGTTGGGTTCGGTGAAGTCAAATATCGGGCATGCCCAGGCGGCGGCGGGTATGGCTGGTGTGATCAAGATGGTGATGGCGATGCGGCATGGGGTGTTGCCGCGCACCCTGCACGTCGAGACGCCGTCGCGGCAGGTCGATTGGGATGCGGGCGATGTCCGGTTGCTTATTGACCCGGTTGATTGGCCGGTTACCGAGCGGCCGCGGCGGGCGGCCGTGTCGTCGTTTGGGATCAGTGGCACCAATGCGCACGTGATTGTGGAGGAGGCTCCGCTTGTTGAGGCCGCCGAGTCTTCGGTGGGTACGTCTGGTTCTTCGGTGGGGGTGGTGGAGCGGCCGGTGGTGTTGTGGCCGGTTTCTGGTCGGTCGGTTGGTGGTGTGGTGGGGCAGGCTGGGCGTCTTGCTGATTTTTTGGTTGATGCGGATGCGGATGTGGAGTCGGTGG